>CAZVPD010000009.1:24793-44842 GCA_964628455.1 uncultured Lachnospiraceae bacterium | reverse complement strand
GAGGCGGTCAAAATGAAACAACTATTTTTTGGCTATCGATTTGGGACGGCTTTTTTAAGGTGACCATTTATGTTCCCGAAAAAGCCCGTGCGGATTTAATGAGTCTTCCGCTTGAAAATGGGGTTAAACAAATGATAGCAGCTTCACAACAAATGGGAAAACTGAAATATTTTCCTCTTGTTTTCGAATTATATCAGGACGCAATGTTCGAAGCGGTGTATACTCTTGCTGATTTCAGGAAAAGCGTAAAATAGGCAGTGAAATAAATGGAAATCAGGCAATGCAGTAAAGCAGATGAAACTTTACTTTTGGATTTGCTCATCCATGAGGGATACGACCGGAATGATCATCACGGACCGGTTGGTCGCACTAAATACAGACAAGCACTTGAATCAAACATAATATATATCGTTTATGGTAAAAACCTTGTGTGCGATTATACGCGCTGAGGGGAAGATGATACTTGAAAATAAGAAGTATACAGGTATAGTTATACTCTTGGATTCTGCAACACAAGAATACCGGTATCAAATGAAAGAGTGTCTTCCGCCCATAATCACAGAGAACGAGTTCAGGGCTGTGCAGGAAAAAAAGAAAAAGCGTAGCAATCTCGTCACAGAGGATGACAGTACGCATCGCAGCCGTAAAAATTATAGTTCGAGGAAGAAGGAACAAATCTTAGGCTGCAGAGGGATAAATAATGCGGGAATACAAAGATTTATTGGTTAGATTTGCAGATCTGAACAGAACGATTTTAGGTGAGAACCTTGTGGGCATTTATCTGCACGGCTCCTCCGTGATGGATTGCTTTAATCCCAAAATAAGCGATTTGGATCTGTTGATCGTTGTGGAAGATGGAATTCCGGATGATGTAAAGATAAAGTATATGGATATGGCGGTGCTTCTGAACGAAGAAGCACCGGCCAAGGGAATCGAGTTCAGTATCGTAAAGAAAAGCGTATGCAATCCGTTTGTTTATCCCACGCCCTTTGATCTTCATTTTTCAATCGCTCATCTTGGCCGGTATAAAAACAATCCGGAGGATTATGTTCAAAAAATGAAAGGAACAGACAAGGATCTGGCCGCTCATATCATTATTATCAATCATAGAGGCAAGGTATTGTATGGCCGGGAAATAAATGAGGTATTCGGTGAGGTAAGCAGGCAGGACTATTTTGACAGTATCCGGTTTGATATAGAGGGCGCGCAGGAAAATATTCGGGACAATACAATGTATAGTGCATTAAACCTTGCGAGAGTACTTGCGTACCGGAAAGATAATCTCATTCTTTCTAAAAAAGAAGGCGGCGGTTGGGAACTTTCCAATTTGCCGGAGAAGTATCATTCCCTCATCACCTCCGCGCTTGAAGAGTATGAAAGCGGAAATCCATCCCGGTATAATATGGAACTGACCGCCGAATATGCCGAATATATGCTGGGAGAAATACAGAATATCAAAGAAGATTTTGTTTTTTAATATAAAACAACCTGCTTATGCAAGACTGCAGGTTGTATGTCGGGAAACGGATTCGCAAATAGAAAAGTCCGTAAATCAAGTGTTTTCGCAGATTGTGGACATTTTCCCGAAACAGCCTAATTATCAAACGTTGAGTGCGTGACATTGATGTCACAGATAACAGAGTGAGGTGCTGGAACGGCTATAAAAAAAGGATTTCCGCTGAGGCGCAGCGTAAAACCATTTAAGAGGGGAATGCAGATGAAGAAAAGAAAGATAAAAACACTGCTCATAATAATAGTCATTTTTATTTTTATCATCCTTTTGCTTCCCTCCATTCAATTATTCATATACCAAACGATAAATAAAGAATTTATTGAGAAGGTCGACAAATATGCACTTTCGGCAAATATAAAGATAGTCCGGCTGCAATACAAAAATCAAGGAAACAGTCGTTTCTCATCGGTATCAGCCGGTGCAAGCGGAGTCATTATCGGCAGAGAAGGCAATAAATATTATGCGCTTACAGCCGGGCATGTAATTAAAGAAAGTTCAGGAATAGAGAAGACACAGATTATTGTTATTGGGTATGACCAATTAGAATTTAACGATTATTTAGGCAAGGGAGGAGAATATCAGGGAGCAGAAAATTATTATCAGCAGTTTTCCGAAGCCATAGTAGAATACGCAAACGAAAAATATGATTTAGCCCTCATCCGTTTCGATGCTGATGAAGATTATGCGGTTTTGCCGATTTCTACGGAAATACCCGAGTATGGAGATACAGTCGCGTCCATGAGTAATCCATATCAGAAAAGAAATATTGTTACAGCCGGAAAAGTAAGCTCTCTAAAACCAAGACCCTTTGGTGATGAGTCGGGAAAGATGCAATATCCGATTATTAAGCATACCGCTATGATATCGGAAGGAAGCAGCGGAAGTGCTTTGCTTAATCAAGACCTTGAGATTGTGGGGATAAATTTAGGCGGCGGAGAAAACATATTTCGAAAGTTCATGAATGGAAGGGCGGTGCCAAGCGATCGGATTCGGGCCTTTTTGAATGAATGGGAAAATGAATGTTTCACATTATCATGACAAAAGTATTTACATCCAAGATCTCAATGCGCAACTTGATGCAATTCGAATGTGCAGATCATGTTTTAGGATACTTATATAACATACGATTTTAAATTCCGAAACAAAAGAATAAAACGAGGGGGATTTTCTCTGTGAAAATAAAAGTATTATTCATCTGCGTTCATAATTCCGCAAGAAGTCAAATGGCTGAAGAACTATTAAAAAAACTTGGCGGTGACAAGTTTGATGCCGAAAGTGCCGGTTTTACTCCAACTGATATCAATCCTTTGGTTGTTAAAGTTATGAAAGAGGAAGATATCAACTTGTCTGAAAAGAAAACCCAAAGTGTTTTTAGTCTTGTAAAAGCTCGGAATTTTTATGGGTATATCATTACCGTATGCAACAGAGCCAAAGAAACAGAGTGCCCTACATTTCCGGGAATGCCAAAGAGAATTCACTGGGATTTAGAAAATCCTGAAGACTTTACCGGCACAGAAGAAGAAAAAATCAATAAAATCAAAGAACTTAAAGATAAAATCAAACAATTGATTTTGGAATTCATAAAAGAACATGGTGATCGGCACCTGTTATAAAGACGGCATTTTAATTTAATAAGCAAAATAAAGCTGTACTTTCTACTTTTTAAATTCTCTGACCGCTGAACCCTTGTGAGTGCAGAAAAAACCACACACTCAAGAGTGATTTTAAAAATCATTTAATCAGGCGGCAGATGACTAACTTCAACCCATGTTGAATCTGCGGTATGGATGTCATACCTATCCGGGTGTAAGTAAAAACGAAAAACTAAAAATACTATATTCCGTGATTTTTCAGATTTAAAAGCGAATAACAGCCTGCCTGTCGTTTATGCAAGAATGTTTATCAGCGGGTTCTGTTGGAATAAGAGGCGAACAGAACAGATCTCTATATGGTTTGAAAGGAGTTATATGCATGAGTATGGTGAAAAGCAAAAACAGGCCGTCAAAACCAATCAGTTTCAGGATCGGCGAAGACATCATAATAACCTCGACAGGTGCCGTAAATATTTATGTACCTTTTATAGTAAATCATGTGGACTTTTTCCCCTCAAGTTTCAAATTGGAAATATGCGAAAAGGTTATCTATATAGATCCTGTCATTGTCGATGAAGATGTTCCGGCAGATTATATATTAATCACCCATTCTCATCAGGATCATTTCTCTGTGAAAGATATAAGAAAGCTACTCAAAAAAGAAACAATTATTATTTGTCCTGAAAAAGTTTATAAAAAAATATCCAAAGAATCGGAAGGATATACAAAAATAAAGACCAAACCCGGTGACAGTTTGAACTTCGGAAAATTAACAATAGAATCCATGGGCGCTTATAATGTGAAAACAGGTTTTCCGGTACCTCATTCCAGGTCTGCGATGAATGTAGGCTATATAATCGGCAGTGCAAATGTTAAGATATACCATACAGGCGATACAGACTATACTTCCGAAATGCAGAAGCTTGAAAATATTACTTTGGTATTAACTCCTATTGACGGAGGAAATCTGACTATGACCACCGAAAAAGCTGCGGAGTTTGTAAATCATCTTAACCCCCGGTTTGTTATACCGATGCATTATACCATCGGAAAAGATGAAACCGGAAAATTTAAAGACCTTGTCGGAAGCGACGTACAAGTTATTGTTTTGGAGGAGTAACGTTATAAAGCAGCGCTGTTCGGAACGGTTCAATTGATCTGTACAAAAGAAAAAAACGCACTCGGCAGTCTGACCGAATCCTTCGATCTGTCATTCTGCACGGCACACGGAGACATTCCGTGGGAAAAGCTGCTTGCATCCATGAAAAAGCGGGGGAAGATCATCATGCCGGTATTTGCCGATATAGCTTTAAATGCGACGGATTTTTTGTTCATGAACTGACTGTTCAGGGATCCTTTGTCGGCAATCGCATCGTATACGGCCGGTGACTGAGCAGATGCCTATGTCCCGGGTGAATGAGGTGATTGACCGGGTCAGGTAAAAAAAGTACGATACCGCATCGTTCTCGTAAATGGCCAGACAGGCATCACAGCAGCAGCCCGGCTTATACGGTCATGTTCTATATACCGCAACGCAGAAATATTTTTCGTTACGATATAATTATTTACAGGATCACGGAAATCACTTTATAACCGATATAGCCGATATAAGTACTCAATAATACGATCCCCGCGCTTCTCCCGATTGTTTTATGTTTCCGGGAAACATATAAAACAAAGGCGGTAAGAACTATCATGATGATGATATCAATAAAAAGCGTACCTTCGACTGAAATGGGAGAGATCAGCGAAGAAAGACCAAGCACCGGTAAAATATTAAAAATATTACTGCCGATACAATTCCCCAGTACGATATCCGGTTCTTTTTTTATGGCAGCCATAATGCCTGTGATCAGCTCCGGCATGGTTGTTGCCAGGGACACCACGGTTAGGCCGATCAGGGTTTCGCTCAGACCGAAATCCTGTGCTATCCGAGAACTGGAATTAACCGTTATACGTCCTCCGACAAACAACCCGGCCAGTGAAAGCGCCGAAAACAAGTATAATTTTAACATTGTTTTATTTTCATATGTTTCCGTGGTTTCCTGCGGCAGATGATCTCTGTCTCCGTCTGTGTCAATATCACCCTGTTCATCAAACCGGATATGTATCGATTGTTTGGAGCTTTTTATCACATAGATCATAAACGCGGTAAAACCGGTCAGCAGTATCACACTGTCGATCCGGGAGATCGTTCCGCCAAAAAACAACAATGCGGTGAGTATGAGTTGGATGCCTATAAGGAGGGGTATTTCACGTCTTGTTACCGAATCCTTAACGGCTAAAGGCATAATTATTGCGGAGATTCCTACGATCAAAGCAATGTTTGCGATCGAAGCACCTATTACATTTCCGAGAGTAAGCTGATTCGTATGAGATATTCCCGAGAAAATACCGATTGCGAGTTCCGGTGCG
Organism: uncultured Lachnospiraceae bacterium; assembly: GCA_964628455.1. Taxonomy (GTDB): domain Bacteria; phylum Bacillota; class Clostridia; order Oscillospirales; family CAG-272; genus JAQVWU01. The sequence continues at coordinate 39,322 of CAZVPD010000009.1, read as the reverse complement.
CTTGTTCCGAAAGCGATAACCGTGATGCCGATCACAAAAGTCGACACACCGAAATGTCCGGCGATTTTCGATGTCGAGTCGATCAGGACATCAGAGCTTTTAACAATCATTGCCAAACCGAGAATCAATAAAAAAAACTGCATAACACGTTCTCCCGAAAAATAAAAAAAGTGAGAGTTTATACGAAGTCTCCGCCCCGAAATTCAACTCCGGCAATGGTCTACCGTCCAACCGGAATTTCCGGCGCTTTTATTATATCTTATATTTAATCTGATATCAAGGCAACGCTTCCGGAGTTTTTATGTTTTTATATAAGCTGAAGTGCAATGAGACTCCGTTCTGCAGGATTTTTTATATACTGTTCAAGTGTACTTCCGCCGAAAGAACAGGGGCACGCCATGAAGGATCAACTGTGCAAAATCCCGCTCATCGGAAGGCTGAATGGGTATCTGCCCGGAGATTAAGGAATGCTGCGCATAACCGGCGGATCATTATTACCGGCCCGGTTATCGGCATTTACACGTGCAAGCATATGTAAGAAGCAACAGAAAGGAGGGCGTTTTTTGGAAAAAGCAAAACCGGTTGATCATTTGTAAGCAAAACCGGATTTGACAATGTTTATCACCGAAGCGATTGAAAATAAAGAAATCTTACGTTGCATGTTAGAAATCGTTCAGGAAGAGTCATCCGGTATTTAATATTTATATACGAAAATCATTCGCAGGATCTGCGAGTAAAAGCCGGAGATCATTTATCTTTATTTTGATGATGTTGTCATATGGCTCAGCCGCGACAATTTTATTAAATGGGACGGAATCCAAACGCTTTCGATCTCCCGGCGGTCGACTGCGAAAACAAGTTCGTAACCGTTTGTCAGTATTATTTTGCATTGATCCGTGATACGAACATGATTACGGCAGCCAAAGTTATTGCCAACGCATATAAAATCATACTTGCCGGACTTGAACCGGAAAGTGACATCACACGGAGATTGCTGGAAGTACCGAAAATCGTTTGTCTTATGAAATGTGAATCCTCTAAATGAGATTATTCCGGGAGTTGACAAAACTTGCAGGATTAAATATAATTTATCCGGCGGGAAGTATCTGGATGATAGCTTTGGGTCAGCGGATAATCGATTGCGCCTATAATTTACGGGAGGATATAACACCTGCATAACGGGAACACCTGAATCTACAGATAAATCGCGAAACGGACTTTTTTGAAAAAGTTACCGGGCATCCGTTATTCCGCAGGTTTTTCACGGATTGCAACGACGGAATCTTTATAATCCGTCTCTGCCGGTTCAAGAGAAGAAATGACATCGCACCTGTGTGGATATAGACAACGCCGAAAAAGTGAATCGTCCTGCTGCCCGTCCGTTCCGGCTGTCATGCACGGGATTTCGAACTTCAATACTATGAATCTAAACGGTGATCCCGGCACCGTCGGTTCATAATAATAAAACAACAACATATATGATTGTACGGAGGTATGAATGATGCAGATCGCACTGACGAAAAAACTGGCGGATGCCCTGGAATTGAAGCTTCCTGCGGCCGATGAAACCGTCGGATCTTTGTTTACCTGGACGGCAAACTGGACAAAGGTATGGGACAACCGCAGGACGGAGGATATGCTTGTCCTTGTGAACAATGCCACCCGTTTTACGGCGGCGATATATCAAGTCAAACGCAAAAATCTGAAAAACGCCGCGGAAAAAATGAGGACTGCCATTTATAACACGCTTTTATCGATGAATCTGAATCCGGAACTCGTAAACGAATATATGCGTTTGTCGGGGGACGTGTGTTTCGTGCGCAACAACAACAGACAGACGGCGTCGTGGGTCACCAAAGCCGGATCGGACTGCGCTTATTATATCGCGCATAATTATAACGGAATCGAAAAAATGTACAGCGACACGCCGGGTGTTTCTGTTAATCACAGGTTCGTCAACTGCTCGGGCGATTTCAAGGACGCATTCCATCCGTATAAAGCGATGGCCGATGCCCTGACGGAACTGACGGGTATGCAGACTTATAAATGCCGTGCTTTTGAACTGAAGGTCACCCTTGACCTGGAAGCATACACGGCGGAGAGGAGGATCATCGTTCCCGCCAACATGGATTTTACCCGATTCCACAATGTGCTTCAGCGTGTTTTTTCCTGGAGTGATCGCCATCTTTTTGATTTCGACGTTGTAGATGAAAAAACCGGAGAAACGATCTGTCGGATGGTTCAGTCCGAGGAAGATATAGAGTATGATGAAAGCGCCGTATTGATGGAAGGGCATACTCTGGCGGAGTTTTTCCCGGAGCATAAGCAAATGCGGTATACCTATGACTTCGGAGATAACTGGGAACATGTCATCCGGCTGATCCGTGTGATCGAAGAATACGACGGCGAGCTGCCCTATTTGCTGGAAGCAAGCGGACAGACACCGCCGGAAGACATCGGAGGCGCGGGCGGTTTTATACAATTCAGGGAGGTCATGCTCGATCCCGAACATCCGGCATACGAAGAAATGAAAAAGTGGTCGGGGTACTGGAGTCCCGAGCTCAGGGAGTGGCAAAGACGTCCCGGAGTCATTCCGCTGTAAGCCGGCTGTGACATCCGGATCTTTGTTCGGCTGTTTCTGCGGAAATCCGCGTAAGATAATGAAAAACCGACTTATTCAAGCAGTTCGTTCGGCCCGGAGCAGACTCATGAGATGTTTTGCGGGCTGCGTATCTGCTTTGACCCGACCGGTGTTAATAAAAATGCCCCCGAACCGATTTCCGGCACGGGGCATGCTTTTCATGATCGGAGTATCGTATCCCGCCGGTTCTTATCTGCGCTTTCTCGATGCGCCGAAGGCCAGCGCCGCGATGCCGCAAAGAACGGCGGCCGAAAGCGTGTCGGCTGTCTGAGCGGCGGCAACCGTTTCGGCCGGCGCAGCCTGTTCGGCGGCTTCGGCAGCGGGAGCGGCTTCTTCGACGACTTCGACGACTTCGGGTTCCGGAACTTCGAAAACGGTATAGTCGGTGACGAATTCAAGGTTGTCTATGTAGAATTTGTCGCCGCCCGTGAGATATTCGGCGTAATCCCAGAAGAAATAAACGCACTTGACATCGTTCATCGGAGCGGGTGTGTTGGGTTCAAGAGCGCCCGGGTTGGCGTTTTCGCGGATCACAAAGTCGGAAACCGGGAAGGCGAACCAGCCTTTGAAACCGGCGACATCCGAATCCTGCGCGTCGCCGAAGCAGCCGTCGCCGCCGTGGAGATAGGTTTCCCATGCTGTGCTTCCGTCGGGGCAGTAATAGAAGGGCCATTCGGCGGCATTGGCGTTCTCCTCATCGGTGCTGTACAGGTTATTTGCGCTGTCGGTGACACCGAAATTGGCTTTGCGGAAGCCGATGTTGGTCAGGTCCAGCCAGGCACGGAGGTAAACGGTTCCACTGTAGTCGGTCGGAATACCGTTGGCGGCTGTTGCAAAGAGATAGAGGCCCTGGTTATCCATGCCGTCTTCCCAGAGAGCAAGCGCCTTCGAGCCGTTGCAGCCCTTGCCTTCTTCGATGGCGATGCCGGAAGCGGGCATCAGTTCACCGCTGTCCCAGGCGCCGACCCAGTAATCGGCGGGGGTTTCACCGTTGTAGATCGGATTGCCTCCCGCATTGAAAGCCGTGTAGCTGTCAAAATCGGTGTAGACGGCCGCGGAGACGGGGAGAGCGAGTAATAGAGCCAGAAGGGAGATGATAAAAATCGCAGGAACTTTTTTCATGATGATTCCTTTCTGCTGCCGTGTTTACAGACGGCATATATATAATAATATTTGGAACTCAACGGTCAACCGCTTCGAGAAAATCGTTCATCGCTTTTTCCATCGCGGCGTTTACGGATTTGGCATATTTCTCGGCTGCGGAAGCGAAACTGTTCTTTGCCACCGCGTTCGTATATGCGTTCAGCAGGTTGGAAAGCCCGAAGGTGTAGGATATGTCAAACGCTCTGTGTTCACGCATATAGCGCAGCATAAGCTCGGAATTGGCGTCGCGCGTGCCTTTTGCGATGACGGCTTTCTCGAAGTATATTTCCATAACGCTGTCGTAACAGTCGGCACCGAGCGCTTCGAGTATGGTGCCCGTCATGTCTTCGTCGGGGATATCGGCCGGTATGACCATGGCGAAGGCGTTCTGTATGTAGACCCTGATATCTTCGGTGTCTTCGTCATAGGACGGAAAGAGGATCAGACCGTAGTCGTCCTCTTTGTCGCGCAGATTGCGGAAATCGCCCAGCAGGCGGGAGAAAAACAAAGCGCGGCCTTCTTTGAACATGTTGCGCGTAGCGTCGTCGCGCGCGACGGCGGAGACGGCCTTGTCGGTATAAAGTTTGTTCGCAAGCTCGCCGATGGCAATGATCCTTTCGGTGGCCAGGTTGGAGACGAGGGATATTTCATCGCCTTCCCCGACGATTTCGGCCAGCAGTGCCCCCGAACTGTAAAGGTTGGGCAGATATTCGAATTCCCGTCCGACAAACCCCAGACGGTCGTCAGCCACGGTGATCTTGCCGTCGCCGTTCACATCGCCCGATACCGCGGCCATCATGTCATACATGCGTTCCATCGTCCATTTGCCGCTGTTGAACAGTTCATACGGATCCTCGAGATTAAAATCCTCAAGCATTTTTCCGTTGTAGAAAAGGGTGGCCATGCTTTCGTAATGGTCAAAGCTGATGTCGATATAGCCGTGGAACATGTTGCCGTTGATCATCAGCATGTCCTGCGCGCCCTGGTCCCAGTAAGGTTTTGTCATGTCGATCACGGGAAGCGAATTGACCGTGCGCAGATAGCCCCCGCTGATGAGGCCCATGACCGCCTGCTGCAGTACGTAACCGACGTCGATGTCACCCGAACCGGCGGTGACGCTTGCGCGGATAAGGTCGGGCGCGCCTGTGTTTACCGCGTCGATCACGATGTTGTATTTCTCTTCGACCCGGCGGTTGCGCTCGAATATGGCGTCGTCGAGTGTTTCGCCGGTCAGCTCTTCGATGTCGATGGCGCTGTAATATTCGCTTGAAAGCGGGTCGTTCGCGAACGTGAAGGTGTAGCCGCCGAAATCGTTCTTGGGCACGAGATCGGCGTAAGGAACCTGTGCCGTCTCGCCCGGTTCGGAAACGGCACCGGAGACAGCTGTTGTATTGGCCTTGTCGGAATTTTCGTTTTGCGAGCAGGCGCCCGATGACATCAGCATAACGGCGGTGAGTATCGCGGCGGCAAGCCTTTTCATATTCATCGGAAATTCTCCGTGTCGTAATATTTGGAAACCACAGCTTAATAATATTAACACAGATAAACCTGTTTTTCAATAGCTTATTAATAAAAAAATGAAAAAGGCAACAGTTTATATAAAAACGGATGTTTCCGTTAATCAAATACGGTATAATCTTCCACAAACGAGATTTCGTCGAGATAGAATTTTGTTCCCTGTCCGACGCTGTCGTCGTAGTCCCAGAACATGTATACTCCGTTCACTTCGGACAGACTGCAGCTGTCCCCCACGGCAAGACCGCCGGGATTTGCGTTTGCGCGTATGGTGAAATCACTCACCGGGAAGGCGAACCAGCCCTTGAAACCGGCCACGCTTGAATTCTGGTCGCTGCCGAAGCATCCGTCGCTCCCGTGCTCATACTCTTCCCACCGGTCGGAGCCGTCGGGGAGATACCGGAAATACAGGCCTGAATAACCGTCGCATTCATCGGTGGTGAACAGATTGCCGTCGTAATCGAACACCCCGAAGTTTGCCTTTCGGAAATCGACCCCGCTCAGATCCATCCAGACGCGGAGATGTTTCGCGCCCGTAAAACTGTTCAAGTTGTTGTTTTCGCTGCTTGCGTAAAGATACAGTCCCTGATTCTCTTTGCCGTCTTCCCAAAGCGCTAGCGCCTTTGACCCGTTATATCCCCTGCCGTCCGTGATCTGTGCGCGGGAAGCGTCGATCCTGCTTCCGCTGTCCCATGAGCCGACCCAGTAATCACCGCCCGCGCTGCCGTTATAAATAAGGTTGTCGCCCTCGGTAAAGCTTTTATATCCTTCAAAATCCGTGAAAGTGCCTTTGAAAGTGCCCCCGCTTCCGGTATTTGCCTTGAAAGGAACGGCCTCTTTCGTTTTGAACGAACCGGAAATGAAGTTTTCGCTGCGTTTGCCGAAGCAGTCGACCGCCGTGATCTTCAACTCGTATTCGGTATTGCCGCGCAAACCGCCCGCCGTATAAGAGAGGGTTTCGGGCATCGGCTCGAAATAGTAACCGGAAAAGATATTGAACACCGGAGATGCTGTTTCTGCTCCGGCCGCATAGAACGCGATTTCATAGCTGTAGACGCATTCGCCGTCCTCCGCCTGCGTAAAGCTGACGGCTGCGGTTTTCGTTCCGATGTCGGTGATGACTGCGTCGGGCGTTCCCTCGGGGAAAACGGGCTTGTCCGCCGTTTTATAGCGGGCGTCCGTATAGCGGAAGGCCGACTTGTCGGAAGGTGCGTCTATGTACCATGCGATTTTTTCATCGGAAAAGGAGCCGGTATCGCGGAAAAAATCGTGGGTCAGAAGGTTATAAGGCATGAGTTTCACGCTGTTGTCGGCATAGACTTCGACGATAAAGAACTGTGCCGCCTGACCCGCGTCGGGCGGGATGGTACCGTAGGACATGCCCGACAGACATTCGAAATAACTCAGCGTGCCTGTCCCGAGAAGAGTATAATCTTTCTGATAGATCGAACGCGGATTGTTGACCGGACCGTGCGAATGCCCGGAAAAATTGACCGACTGCGGATAATCATCGTAAATATCGTCAAGCTGGTCGGTATACCATTCCTCGCTGACATAAACGGTATCCCTGATATGATGGTGCTGGAACGTAAAGATCGGCTTTTCGGGGTCTTCGGCGGAAGCTTCTTTCAACCATTGCCCAACCTTTTCAAACTGAGAGGAATAGTCGGAGCCGACGGGGGACAGCCCGATAAAATGGAAGCCTTTTATCACATTGTCGCTGCTGGGCTCCATACCCGTTTTTTTCTCGAAATCCTCATAACTGCTGTTTCCCCACTCATGATTGCCCATATATACGATCGGCTGCGTTTCTTGCCTGATATTGGCCCGTATAATGCTGTTGAAGGCTTCATACTGCGCGGCTGTGCCGTTGTCTGTAAAATCACCGGCGATCACGACGGCGTCGAGACCTTTATATTCCTGTGTTGCGCAATACGCGTAGGCGTCCTTAAAAAGGTCGGCAAAGCGGGTGCGTTCGACCGAATCATAATCTTTTACGTGCACGTCGCTTGCGGCGGCAAAGCGCATCACGGGCACGCCGCCGCCGGATGCCTCAGACGCGAAAGCTGTTTCGGCTTCGGTTTCGGCGGTCTGCGGACCGGCACTCGTTAGGACCGGGAGGGCAGCCGTTTCTGTTTCGGTATTCATGTCTGTTGCGGTTTCAGAAGCGCAGCCGTTCAGGAAGAGCAGTGCGGCGGCGATCAGCAGGAGTGTCTTTTTCATAATGTTCCTTTGCAGAATAAAATAGAATATTTATTTACAGTGTTCGGACAGAAAAACAGGCCGCGCGGCTGTGCCGGTGCTTTATCCGGAGATATCACCCGCAGAATGCAGTCTCTGTCATCCGGCTATACTGCAAGGTTTTAGAAAAACCGTGATATTTGTTTATATTTAACATATCATATCGCGTTTATTCCATTATTTAGCGGAAAGTTCGGAACAACAATATATTACCACAATTCGCATGACTTGTCAAATAAAATATCTCTTCCCTCTGTCCTGCTTCTATAAATATTCAGGAGCATGATCCGGCTTGCGTTACGGAATTTTACACATAATACTTGATTCCGGAGCCGAATGTTTGTATAATAATTCTGTCGGCAGGTTTGCACATACGGAGAATCCTGCAAAAAAGCTGCCGGTCCGGAAAATCGCCGGCATCCGTCTGACGTCGTGAATCGTGCCGGACGCGCGTTTCGGATATAGACACTTCTGTCGTATTTATACAAGGAGACAGCAAAATGAATATCGAAATCAAAAAATTAACGCCCGGCCTTGCCGAAGAATACGTCCGTTTTTTTGATGAGACACCGCATGATGCCGGTATTGACGAGCAAAAGTGCTATTGCGTGACCTGGCGCAGCGATGAATCCTATGCCCGCGGGGAAGCGCACTGGTTCCCGACCCGGGAGGAAAGAAGGACCCGGGCGGCGGGCTTTGTCCGTGCCGGCAGCATACAGGGCTATCTTGCTTATCTCGGCGACAAGATCGTGGGCTGGTGCAACGCCGGCTCCGATTACCGTGCCTGCGTCGGTTACCTGCGTTCCTTCTGGCCGATAGAGGAAGACCGTGAGGATATCAGGGTGAAATCCGTGTTTTGCTTTATGGTCGCGCCGGAAATGCAGAGAAAGGGCGTAGCGACCCGACTGCTGGAACGTGTCTGCGCAGACGCGGCTGCGGATGGATTTGATTTTGTCGAAGCATATGTCAACAGAGAGTTCATTTACGCGGACCATGATTTCAGGGGACCTTTGGAGATGTATGAAAAATGCGGATTTTCCGTCTGCGCCGAACGGGACGGCAGAGCGGTTGTGCGAAAATTTTTGATAGCATAAAAGAAGAGCACAAGGCAAGATGATTCACCGGCTATTGCGGGGTCGTGAAAACAGGTTGGTTACCGGGAAGAAAAATTGTTTTAACCGGAACCGCAGGGGGAACCGAATGGACAGAAAATTGTTATACGGGGCGGCCGTAAAATACCTGTCGGGGATCTTGCTTTTATCGGGATTGCTCTTTGTCCCCGCGGGAACACTGAGGTACCCGAACGCGTGGCTGCTTTTCACAATCCTTTTTATCCCTATGCTTGCCGCAGGTACGGTTCTGATGATCCGGAATCCCGGTCTTCTGCGCAAAAGGCTTCAGACAAAGGAAAAAGAGGCGGGACAGAGGTTTGTGATATTATCCGGTGCACTGATGTTTATCTGCGGTTTGACTGTCGCCGGATTGGATTATCGATTTCATTGGTCTGTATTGCCCGAATGGCTTGTGATAACGGCAGCTGCCGTATTTCTGTCCGCGTATCTTCTTTATGCGGAAGTACTGCGTGAAAATGCGTATTTATCGAGAACAGTGGAAATTCAGGAGGATCAGAAAGTCATAGATACGGGGCTGTATGGGATCGTGAGGCATCCGATGTATGCTTCGACCATACTGCTTTTTTTGTCGATGCCTTTGGTTCTCGGTTCTTTCTACTCGTTTTTAATTTTTCTGATCTATCCCGTCATTATAGTTAAAAGAATCAAAAACGAAGAACAGGTCCTGGAAAAAGGCCTGCAGGGATATGCCGGATATAAAAATCGGATAAAGTACAGATTGATCCCGTTTGTCTGGTAAAACATTTGTTTTATATTTTTATACGCCAAACCGGACCGGACGATGATCGATCCGTGTTCACCGGACACACAGCAGCGTTTGAATGACCTGATTCATCTGTGTCTGTTTTACGGCGGAGGAGGCATGTTCTGTGAAAAAAACAAAAAGGCGGCTGCTTCTGATTCCCGCTGCTGTCCTGCTGATCGTTCTTTGTTCGGTTTCCTTGTTTTTTGTTTCGAAATCGAGAAGCTTTCAGTTTTTCGGCGAACTCATCGCCTCGGTGCCGAACGGCGATAAAAAGATCGCGCTGACTTTCGATGACGGTCCGACCGGAAACACGGGACTTATCCTGAACAAGCTGGATGAGCTGCAGGTCAAGGCCACATTTTTTGTCTGCGGGATCGGCATCGACGCGCGGCCGGAGGACGCCGAAGCCATCGTCCGGGCGGGGCATGAACTCGGAAACCATTCCTACTCCCACCAGCGTATGATCCTGAAATCCTATGATTTCTGCAGAGAGGAAATCGATCGGACAAACAAGCTGATCCGGATGAGCGGCTATGACGGCGAGATATTTTTCAGGCCCCCGTACGGTAAAAAACTGTTCGTCCTGCCGTATGTTCTGGACCGGATCGGAATGAAGACGGTCATGTGGAGCATGGAACCGGAAACCGTTTTGGGAAACGGCGCGTCTCCGGATGAAATTGCCCGTTATGTGACCGGTCACACGGAAAGCGGATCGGTTATTCTGCTTCACCCGATGTATAATACGGCGAATGTTCTCGCGGCTCTGGATATTCTGGTGCCGGAGCTGCGGGAGCGGGGGTATGAATTTTACACGGTTTCCGACTTATACACTCAATATCACTGATGCCGTGCAGACGGAAAGCGGCAGCATTTCCGCAGGCGGCATGTTTCTGCGCCGACGAAACCGGCTGCAATGCGGCAGGGACCGTGTTGACATTATCGGGATATCGATATATAATATTTTTACGGAGATATTCCCGATGACAGACGGACATTATCCTTCAGGTGCCGGCAGCGGGAAAAACGGACCGCGATAAAAATGATATATATAATTTTTAAGGAGACAGCGAATGCAGACGATTTATAACGGAAAAACAAAGAAGGTTCTTCTGGACAAAGACAGCGGTGCCGTGTATCTTTATTTTAAGGACGACGCCACCGGTGAAAACGGGGTGTTCGACCCGGGTTCCAACACGGTGGGAGGAAGCGTTGAAGGAAAAGGCAGAACGGGGCTGAAAATTTCGAAATATTTCATGGAACTGATGGAGAAAAACGGGATTCCCACCCAGTATATAAGCGCGGATATCGAAAACAACCTGATGCGGGTGCGTAAACTCACGGTCCCGAAGCTGGAATTCGTTCTCCGTTATTTTACCGCGGGAAGCATGTGCCGCAGGTTTACGCTGGCTGAGGGAATACCGTTCGATCCCCCTTATACGGAAGTGACCCTCAAGGACGACGAACAGGGGGATCCGCTGATCAGCGAAAGGTTATGTATCATGAAGGGTCTTCTTACGGAAGGCCAGTATCATGAGGCGCTGAATATCCTGATAAAGGTCGGCGAAGTGCTGAAGGAAGAACTCGCGAAAATGGAACTTATGCTCGTTGACTTCAAGATCGAATTCGGTTTTGATGAAAAGAAGAAAGTGTACGTGGCGGATGAAATAACGCCCGATATCTGGCGTGTCCGCGATAAAAACGGCAGCATTCCGAATCAGATCGACTGTGCAAAACTTATTCTGGAGAAGATCGGCCATATGCCCGAATAAAGGTCGGCTGTAAGGTTTTCCTGCCCGATTTCGGGAAAAGAGGATAACAAGCCGTATAGGTGCCGAAGCTGTCTGTAAACGAAAACGGATAGGAACACTTCGGCCGGCGGCCGGGTTAAATAGTTGTTTGAGTCGTTCAGACAGACGGAGGATCGAAATGCTGGAATATACGGCCGATGAATTAAACGAGGCGCTTCGTGCCCTGCAGTCTGTTCTTGCAAAATGCCGGAAAATCGATGCGGAAAAGTTGGGCAGACCGCAGAAAACCCTTCTGCAGCGGCGTATCCGCGCCGTTGAGATTGCGTTGACGCTGATCGAAAAACAGCTCGGTTTCGGAATTTCCGATGTTCAATGACAGGAATGCCGAAAAACAGATAATTCGGACCGTTTATTGTCTTATCGGCCGATGAATAAAAATTCATCGGCAAATTATTTTAAATCGGCGGGAGGTTTAGGATATGCCGCATAACCTGACGGACGGTTTTTGCTGGTTCGGCGCCGGAGAATATCCGGATGAAAAACCGTGCGATGAAGAGAAATATAAAAGGATGGTCGACTGGTCGGTCAAAGCAAGGGGAAAAAATCCTGCTGCTTTTGACGCGCTGACCGAATGGGTGCTTGACGATGCACAGTGGAGTGACGAAAAACTCGCCGAAAACGAACGGATCCTGACAGAAGGCGTTTTTGCGCGTTTCGGGGAACAGAACGCGCTGCTTCGGGCATGTCTGTCGGAATTGCCGTCAGAGAGGGTGAATCCCGCGGTTTTCGGAGCGCTTGACCGGTTTGATGAGGAACTGTCGGGGCATTCACACGACGATAAACTGAGGGAGGCGGCTGCCCGCATGTATGCCGGCTTTTCCGCCATGCGGGAACGGGGCATCCGGGAACTGATCGCGGGAAAGAAAACCGGTCCGACCGGCACGGACAGCGTGGATCTGTTCGGATACATCAATGTTCTCAAAGACTGCGATGCCGGAGTTCAGTGGGCGTTCTTTATGCCCGGTATGGTCGAGAAACAGCAGAAGGATTTCAAAGCGGAAAGCTTTGAATATAAAAATATGCCGGCCATGCGCTTTATCGGGCGCGAAGGCGATGATTTGGAAAATAGTAAAGTCCGGAAAGAACTTTTCGGGATTCTGGACGGCATGGACGGTTATAAGTCCGGCTTTGACTATGACGTTCTGTTTATGCATCATTACGGGCTTGGGGTGGATGTCGGTCCGTGGCACGGTGTCTGGGGGCGTTTCATGAAAGAGAACACCCCCGTTCCCGAGGGATATCTGGGATTCGATTTCCTGCCGGAGAATGACGGCAAGGCAGGCCCTCCGTATATTTCCCGCTTTGCCTATGCCGTTTTCTCGGGCGATCCGGAAGCCATGCACAGACGCGAGGGATACGACAGCGACGCTATGTATGACGTCACCAGGAACACGATACTCGGTCAGGGGGTCCCGATTCCGTACCCCGGGAAATACTGGACGGCCGAAGTTTTTCCGGACGGCTGCGATCAGTACAGCACCGCTTATATGTTCGCGGTTGACCGGTAAGAAGCGAAGCGGGGCGGATCGTTCTCCAAAAGAAAGGATTCGGAACCTATGATTTATCTGCAGTCCTTCCATATGCTTTCACGTGAAGAGGATCAGGATTTCTTCGATGTCAATTCCCGGACATATAAAACAAAAAATTTCCGTACCTGTTATTCCTCCCGCTATCCGTTCGGCATGTTCCGCGAACGGGAACTGCCCGATTTCGTATTTGACGACATTACGCTTCTTTACGGAGATAACGGCAGCGGAAAAAGCACGATTCTGAATGTGATCGCCGAGAAACTGAAGTTGAAACGCGAAACGCCGTATAACCGCAGCGATTTTTTTGATGATTATACGGAGCTTTGCGGTTTTCATCTGTCCGGTGATCTTTCGCCGAACAGCAGGATCATCTCGAGCGATGATGTTTTCGATAAAGTCCTCGATATCCGCCGCCTGAACGACGGGATCGATCATAAACGGGCTGATCTTATAACGGAATTTATAAGTGAACGAAAAAATACTGCGCCCAATCATCTCAGCGGCATGGACGATTATGACCGCTGGAAAGAGGCGTCCGACGCGAGAAGAAAAAAATCGACGCAGTCGCAGTATCTGCGCTCAAGGCTGGCGCGCAACGTGCAGGAACGTTCCAACGGGGAAAGCGCGCTTGCGTTTTTTGTGGATGCGATCACGGACGGCGCCCTGTATCTGCTTGATGAACCCGAGAACAGCCTGTCGCCGTCAAATCAGATCCAATTGAAATATTTTCTCGAAGACTGCGTCCGCAATCACGGATGCCAGTTCGTCGTTTCCACGCATTCGCCTTTTCTGTTGTCGCTCAGACGGGCGAGGATCTATGACATCGATTCGGTCCCCGTTTGTGTCCGACGCTGGACCGAACTTGAAGGCGTAAGGGTATACCACGATTTTTTCACGGAGCACAAAGCTCTGTTTGAATAAATTCAGAAATCGGCAAAGTGACGGAATAGGATCTTCCCCCGGGAAAAATTTGTTCCTTGAGTTTATAGGGCGGGAATTCGGGTTTTAGACAAATATTGCAGGACGGAGGCATACGGCGGATGTACAGGTCGATGATGCAGGTATATGTGAAGGGGAGCGACAGGGCGGTCGGGTTGTACCGGAAGGCTTTTGATGCCGGACTCACGGCAAGTTATCCCAATCTCGACGGAACTTTTATGCACGCCGAACTGGATGTATACGGTCAGATTCTGGCTGTATCGGAAGCGCCTGAGGGCGAAGAGAGAATAACGGGAAATACCATGCAGTTTTGCCTGCATTTCGGTGAGGGGAATGAAGCGCAGGTCAGAAAAGCCTACGGGATATTGAAAGAGGACGCCCGGATCGTTTATCCGCTCAGCCCCTGCGGATACAGCCCTCTGATGGCGGATCTGATTGATAGATTCGGAGTCCGCTGGTGTATCTTCGTGTAGCTTATTCTTTGGCACTTCGGCAAAGGCCGGACCGCGGAAAACGGAACGGCTTTATGTGATTTTATCTGCATACGACCTTAAGGACACCGGAAAACGGAATGCCGTATACGGGTGGAGGATAAAATGCTTCACAGGTTGCTTGAACTGAACGGCAGCCCACAAAGGCCGGGAACCGTGGTTTACTGGATGAGCAGGGACCAGAGAGCCGATGACAACTGGGCGCTGCTGTATGCCCGGTCCGAAGCGGTAAAAATGAATCAGGGACTGGCAGTCGTCTTCTGTAAATCCGGCCGCTATTTGGGTTCGACGCCGAAAACCGACGGTTTTATGACGGAAGGACTGCGCGGGGTATATCTGAAGCT
>CAZVPD010000009.1:14934-24783 GCA_964628455.1 uncultured Lachnospiraceae bacterium | reverse complement strand
AAAAAATTCGATATTCCGTTTATTATGCTGGAAGGAGATCCTGCCGAAAATATAGCCGGATTCTGCGGCAGGATCAAAGCGGGTCTTTTGGTGGCGGACTTCAACCCGCTCGGGATATCTGCCGAATGGAAGCTGCGGGCGGCGCGCAAACTGAATATACGGTTTGCTGCAGTCGACGCACATAATGTCGTTCCGTGCTTTGCGGCGTCGGACAGGCAGGAATACGCGGCACACACTTTCAGGCCGAAGGTCCTGAAAAAGCTGAATGAATATCTGACGGATTTTCCCGAATTGGAAAAACATCCGTTTGCTCCCGCTTATTTGCCCCCGGACTGGCCTGCATTTGATATACAAACTCAAAAGATCCTGGAAAACGGCCGTAACGGATACCCGATAAAATCCGGGGAGGACGCCGCAAAAGAACAGCTGAGGGATTTTATTGCCCGGGGGCTGAAAAATTACGGCAGCAGAAACGACCCGAACGGGGAAGCATGCTCCGGTTTGTCTCCCTATCTGCATTTCGGGCAGATCAGCGCCCAGAGGGCGGCTCTGGAGATCATGAAGGCGACGGAGGACGCTTCGGATTTTTTGGAGGAACTGATCGTCCGGCGGGAACTGGCCGATAATTTCTGCTGTTACAACCGGAACTACGACAATCCCGGGGGATTTCCCGATTGGGCAAAGAAAACACACGATGAACACCGTCTTGACCGCAGAGAGTATCTTTACGGGCTTGACCGGCTGGAAAACGCGGAAACACATGACAGGCTTTGGAATGCGGCGCAGACGGAAATGGTCAAGACAGGCAGAATGCACGGATACCTCCGCATGTACTGGGCGAAGATGATCCTCGGATGGAGTGAAACGGCGGAGGAAGCCATGCGGAACGCCGTTTATCTGAACGATAAGTATCAGCTGGACGGAAGGGATCCGAACGGATACACGGGGATCGCCTGGTCTGTCGGGGGCGTTCATGACAGGGCATGGGGCGAACGCGATGTATTCGGAAAAATCAGGCATATGTCTTACAGCGGCTGCAGGAGGAAATTCGACGTGGAAAAATATATCCGCAGAATGGCTGCTCTCTGATATAAAGCGGCGGACGGTATGTTGCGCCGTGTGCGGAAGGTCTTGATTTTCTGAAAAGTATGCTGGTTGCGCCGGGTTATAGCCGTATCCGGTTTTTGTTGTCTTCATCTTATCCGCATGCTATTGTTTTAGGGCATACGGCTGTTTAAAGCCTGCCTGCCGTTGAATATTTTAAAAACGCGTATTGCTTGAGGAAAGTTAAGGGACTGCCGGGAAATATTTTCCGATTCAAAAAATCATCTGACTGTTTAAATCATCCTGTCTTGACATTCCTGTTCCCGTATAGTATAATTGGGGAAAGAACAATTTATGAATAGATGAAATGTTTCTCACGGATCTGATTGTAATTAAAATTCGGAAAGGAAAAAACTATGTCAAAACTTAGCATGATTGAGGGTATCGGAGAAGCTTACGAGGCGAAACTCATTGAAGCGGGAGTAAAATCCGTCGAAGACCTGCTTGAGACCTGCGCAGCGAAAAAAGCAAGGACCGAACTGGCGGAAAAAACCGGGATTTCCGAAAAGCTTATTTTAAAATGGGCGAATCACGCGGACCTCGCCAGGATCAAGGGTATCGGCGGCGAATACGCAGAATTGCTCGAAGCGGCGGGTGTCGATACGGTTCCCGAACTGGCTACGCGCAAAGGGGAAAACCTTTTTAAAAAAATTCACGAGGTCAATGACGAGAAGGCTCTTGTCAGAAAACTTCCGACTCAGGCACAGGTGGAAGACTGGATCAAACAGGCTGCGGCTCTGCCCAGAATTTTAAAATATTAATCCGGTGATCCCCGTAAGGCCGGATAGCTAAGCCGGGAGGGATCCTTTCCGGCTGCGGCCGGTTCTCCTTCGGATTCCGGCCAAAAGAAAAACGGCGGTTTGTCGTTGATTACCATAAAAAAAGCGTGAGATATTCTTTTCATCTGCGTGTTCCGTTCTTTTGATTTTCCTTTAAAACAGTTACATTCGGTGAATTTACACCAAAAGACGGCAGATATGCTTTTTTGTATCTGCCGTCTTTATATAGCGGGGATTCCCGCAGCTTTCCGGAAAAACATACCGAAACAGGCGCGCCGGGAGAAGGAAATATCGTAATCGATGGAAAAACGAAAACAGGAACGGGGACCAAAGACGAATAATAATTATCAACGGAGTGAAGAAAATGCATTTTCAGCATTTGGCCTTAAGGGTCAGGGATCTGGAGAGATCCGTGGAATTTTATGAAACTATGGCGGAACTGAAGGTCGCCCGCCGTTTGAAAGCCGAACCGGGCGAGTTGGCTTTTATGACGAACAGCGCCGGCGAAACGGAGATCGAACTTGTCTGTCTGCCGAACGACCGGAAGTATGAGGGGAAGGGAATGTTCCTGTGTTTTGTGACCGATAAACTCGATGAAATGCGCAGACTTGCCCTGGATAAAGGATACAGTCCGTCGGATATCATGAAACCCGATCCTCAGAGCCGTTATTTTTATGTGTATGACCCGGACGGGGTATCCGTTCAGTTGAAGAGCAGACACGGATCATTATAATCAAATATAAAAAAACAGACAAAACACATTGCCTGTTTTTTTCTTGCCTGAATATCAGGACGGTTTTTCCGACAGAATTTCGGTCAGCCGAATTTATAAAATTCCTTCACGACGGCAAATTCGGATTCGGTTTTGGTCCTGACTTTTTCGAGTTCCGATGCCAGATTGTTTTTGCCGGTATTCACCTGCCCGCAGACTGCGCCGTAAACGGTCGAACCCCACTGACCCAGCTCGAAGAATTTGCTGTCGAAAATAATTTCGAGCATTTCCGCGGATTCGTTGTCGCGCGTTGCCTTGGTCAGGACGTTCTTTTCTATCACGGATGTATAAACCGTATCGGTCGAAAAATACCCCATGACGTCCAGGATATAGCCTGTGCGTTCTGTTTCCGTATTTGTGACGGGAACGGCATAGTTTGTACCCCAGGCGGTATTGAACATGCAGTAATATTTTTTTTGCGCTTCGTCGTATTTCGGAAAGGGAACCACGCCGAAGTCGTCGGTCATGCTCTGACGGTAGTCGTTGATGTTTCCGACCAGACCGTCTCCCATGAGAAGCACCTGCCCGTTCGGAAAAAGAAGACCCGATTTGTCGTAACCGATTTTACGTTCCGCGATCATGGTCGACGTGTTGTTTATTCCGAAAAGCTGTTCGAGCACGCGGCTTGTGATTTCGAATATCCGTTCGGAATCGTTGATCGTGATGGCTCCTTCGCTGTCGATTAAAAGGATGCTTTCGCCGAAGGCATTATACATCCGGCTCAGACCGGCCGTGTTTTCCCTGTAACCGTAACGGTCGAATTCGTCGAATTTGCCGTCACCGTTGAGGTCGGACCCGAAATCGGCAACATAGCCGTAGAATGTCTCGTAAGTCCAGCTGCCTTTTCTGACCGCGTCATACGGATAATCGAGATTGCTGTCGTCACACAGCTTTTTATTGAAATACATCGCACTGGTGGCATAATCGTCGAGATAATTGATCATGCCGCTGATAAAATACAGCGTGCTGCTTCCCAGGGAATACATGCCGATCGTTTCACTGTCCCACCAGTCATGAAGGGTGTCCAGAGAGGCGATCTGATACAGGTCATACAGCAGTCCGTTGATGGATGCCTGGAACATAAACCAGGTGCTCGCGCAGTATGTGTCATAGGAAGCGTCGCCGGAAAGATTCAGATTCTGCACGATTTTCAGAAGCTGGGTCCATTCGCCGAGTCTCCCGGCTGTGATCGTGATCCCGAGTTTATCTTCGGCGAGTCTGTTGCGTTCATACACCGCCTCATTGACAAGGTCTCCCGCCGCCTCGTCCAGCGTATAAGCGCATTCGTTTGAGTCAAACGGCGTTCCCCAGCCGATATTGAAGTTGTATCCGTCATAATAGACTTCCGTGGAAAGCGACTCGATATAGCCGGGTTCCGTCTGGGATGCGGTTTCCGCCGTGCCGGTATCTCCGGATCCGGGGCTGTCTTTATCTGCGCAGGCCGTAAATAAAGTCGCCAGCATCGCTCCGAGCAATAATAAAGCAAACCTTTTTTTCAATGCGATCCCTCCTGTCATAAAGTATAAAATCAGGCAATATGTTGATTAAGGACAATGATGTCTGATTAAATTATACATGAAGAAGGGAAAAAGATCAAGTGATTTTGGATATTATGGCCCCGATCTTTAACTGCCCCGGTTTCAGCTTTCCAGCGTCTGCTTCAGGCGCAGCAGGGCTTCGCACAGCACCGGTCCGGGACAGGCGATGTTCATCCGCTGAAACCCTTTGCCCTCGGGGCCGAAGATACCGCCGTAACTCAGCCATACTCTTGCTTTATGTTTGAGGATATCATTCAGTTCCTCGTCGCTCCTGTTCAGTCCGCTGAAATCAAGCCACGTAAGATAAGTTCCTTCGGGTTCGGTCAGCCGGATCTGCGGAAGATTTTCGGATAGATATCCTCTCGCCGCTTCCACATTTTTCTGAAGGTAAGGTATAAGCTGATCGAGCCACCCACCTCCGAAACGGTAGGCCGCTTCACACGCTGCCAGTCCGAATATGTTGTGCTCTCCCGCGCCGGTCGCGTATATTTCATGTTTTATTTTGCTCCGCAGTTTTTCGTTCGGTACAAAAACATTGGCCGTATTCAGACCGGCGAGATTGAAAGTCTTACTCGGTGCGGTGCAGATCACACTGTTTTGTGCGATCTCGGGATTTATGGAGGCCAGAGAAACGAATTCGCTGCCGTTATAGACAAAATCACAGTGGATTTCATCGGAAATGATGAGCACACCGTGCTTCAGGCAGATTTCGCCCAGATGTTTTAATTCCTCGCGGGTCCATACGCGTCCCACGGGATTGTGAGGACTGCATAAAATAAAAAGCTTAATGCCGTTATCCGTGATCATGCTTTCGAAATGGCCGAAATCGATGCTGTAACGGCCGCTGCGGTTCACGAGGGCATTGTCGTATAATTTCCTGCCGTTATTTTTTATCACATGCTCAAACGCGCCGTAAACGGGCCTCTGGATGAGGACGCCGTCGCCTTTTTCCGTAAAGGCGCGCACGCCCGCGGCAACGGCGCAAATCACGCCGGATGTTTTTATCAGCCATTCCGGTTTGATTTCAAAACCGTGCCGATGTGCAAACCAGTCGTGCAGCGCTTCGAAATAGCCGTTTTTGGTATCGGAATAGCCGAAGGTCCTGTGGGAGACGATCTCTCTCAGACGTTCGGTGACCTCGTCCGGCGAGGGAAAATCCATATCTGCCACCCACATAGGTATTGTGTCGTCGGGATAGCCGTGTTCTTCGAAAAAATCGTATTTGACGCAGTTGGTGTTTCTTCTGTCCAGTATTTCATCAAAATCGTATTTCAATGCTTTCACCGTTCCATCCTTATTTTTATATATTGATTTTAACACATCGGTCAGAAAAAGCCAAGTGTTTTTTTGTTTTGATAAGCGCATCCGTGATTGTTCACGACACGGCGGCGTTCTATACGGCCGAATATTCGAAAACATTTTTATTCGAACGATCTCTTGCAATTTTCAGGAAAGCACGTATAATAAACATACGGGACAGATTTTTTGTGCAGTTCCGAATTTTTAAACGGCGCAATTTGCCCGGGGGTATGGAATGGACGGTCGGATTTTCGAAAAAATGCGGTTTAAGTCCGGACAGACGGTGTGCATCCTGTATCCGCCCGAGATTTTCGGAACGGACAGACCCGGTTCTGCAGCCGATGCATCTACGGATTTATTCGATTTTATTCTTGTTTTTGTATATGGAAAGGGAGAGTTTGAACAAAAACTGACGGAGGCGCTTTCGAAACGCGCGAAAGACGGGCTGTTCTGGATCGCCTATCCGAAAGGTTCGGGGAAGATAAAAACGGATATCAACAGGGACATTCTATGGGATCTGAGCCTGCCCTTCGGCATCCATCCCGTGTCACAGGTATCGCTTGACGAAACCTGGTCGGCTGTCAGATTTACGGACAATAAAAACGGTATGGTATACGGACGTCCCGATAAAAACAAGTCCCGATGACCGATTTTCCGGAAATCTGATCAAAATTTCGGAATGCGGCGAAGTGATATCAAAGCGTATTGGCCGAATCTTAAATAATGCAAAAAAAACTGTTGACAATTAACGGAAAGTCGCATATAATAGATGTATAAAAGCAAAGGCGCTGCGGGAATCTGTCCCGGAGCGCCCCTTTCGTTTTTACGGTAAATCTTTTCCTGTATCTGTCCGGGGGATCCTTGATCCGAAGCCGGAGAAATACGGATGATGCAGCCGCTTTGTTTATATACCGGCCGGTATAGGAACATCGGCAAAAGAGATCAGCCGTTCCGGGACTGCGGGAACTTTTCGGTGACGATCGCATCGATGAAGTTCGGGTCCGGTGTTTCATGTTTTTCGGAAGCTTTTCGCAATGTAAAAATGTTTGAGGTTAATTTAACGGAGGATGATTAAAATGGGTGTACCCGAAATATTCGGAAGTATGGTATTCGGCGACCGGGTAATGCGCGATAAATTGCCGAAAGAAATATACAAGTCACTGCACAAGACGATTGAAGACGGCGGAGAACTGGATATTACGGTGGCGAATGTGGTTGCAAACGCCATGAAAGACTGGGCGATCGAAAAGGGCGCGACGCACTTTACGCACTGGTTTCAGCCGATGACGGGGATCACGGCGGAAAAGCACGACAGCTTTATCTCCCCTCAGAAGGACGGAACGGTGATTATGGAGTTCTGCGGGCGTGAACTGATCCGCGGAGAGCCCGACGCGTCGAGTTTTCCTTCCGGGGGACTGCGCTCCACCTTTGAGGCGCGCGGCTATACTTCCTGGGACCCGACATCCTATGCTTTTATCAAGGACAATTCGCTCTGTATCCCCACGGCCTTCTGTTCCTACAGCGGTGAAGTGCTCGATAAAAAAACCCCGCTTCTGCGTTCCATGCAGCTCATCAGCAAACAGGCTGTCCGTGTGCTGCGTCTGTTCGGGAATACGGATGTCATGAGCGTCAGTTCGACCGTCGGCCCGGAACAGGAATATTTTCTGGTCGACAAAGACCTGTATAACAGGCGTAAGGATCTGATCTTCACCGGAAGAACTTTATTCGGCGCGAAATCGCCCAAAGGTCAGGAACTCGAGGACCACTATTTCGGTGCCATAAAGCCGCGTGTTATGTCCTTTATGAAGGAACTGAACGAAGAATTATGGAAACTCGGCATCTATGCCAAGACGGAACATAATGAAGTCGCTCCTTCCCAGCACGAACTTGCCCCGATATTCACAACGACAAATATCGCTACCGACCATAATCAGCTGACGATGGAGATCATGAAAAAAACGGCCGCCCGTCATGGCTTGACCTGTCTGCTTCATGAAAAACCTTTTGCGGGGATAAACGGCAGCGGAAAACATAACAACTGGTCGCTGTCGACAAACAACGGGATCAATATATTCGACCCGGGGAAGGATCCCCAGAACAATAAACAGTTTCAGCTGTTCCTGTGCGCCGTGATCAAAGCGGTTGACGATTATCAGGATCTCCTGCGCATGTCGGTCGCAAGTGCGGGCAATGACCATCGTCTGGGCGCAAACGAAGCTCCTCCTTCTATCGTTTCGGTTTTCCTGGGAGACGAACTGACTGCCGTGCTTGACCATATCGAAAGCGGCAATGCGTACAACGGCAGATCGGCGGGGACGATGAAATCGGGTGTTCAGGTGCTGCCCGATTTTCAGAAGGATACGACCGACAGAAACCGTACCTCTCCGTTTGCCTTTACGGGAAACAAATTCGAATTCCGTATGCTCGGTTCGTCCTTCTCGATTTCCGGTCCCAATATCGTTCTGAATACGATCACGGCCGATATTCTGGAAAAATTCGCCGACCGGCTTGAGGCTGCGCAGGATTTCGGCAAAGAACTCGACGCCGTGTTAAGGGAAACGGTCAGAAAGCACAGGCGGATCGTATTTAACGGGGATAACTATACGCAGGAATGGGTCAGGGAAGCGGACGCGCGGGGATTATTGAATCTGCGTACGACTCCCGATGCGCTTCCGTGCTTTATTTCCGAAAAAAATATCGGTCTGTTCACAAGGCATAAAATATTTACGGAAATCGAAATACACTCGCGTTATGAGATTATGCTCGAAAATTATAACAAGATACTGAACATCGAGGCGCTTACCATGCTCGATATGATCAGAAAAGAAATATTCCCGGCGATCGCCGACTACAGCCGTGATTTGTCGGAGGGTGTTGCGGTCAAAAAATCCATCGGGATCGACGTGTCTCAGGATGCATGTATCGCTGTTGTCGATAAACTGACAAAATTATCCAACTGCATACTGACAAAAACCGAGACACTCGAACATATGGTTCTCGACACATATAATTATACCGATATGCTGAAAAGAGCGGTGTATTACCGTGATCTCGTTCTTCCCGTCATGCGGGAACTGCGCGCCGACGTCGATGAAGCCGAAACGCTGGTCGGTGAAAAATACTGGCCTTATCCCACATACGGCAGACTGCTTTTCAGCGTATAAAAAAGACACAAGGGCGTGTATCCGGACTCGGATACACGCCTTATTTATTTAACAAATATAAAAAATCGGAGGATAACATGATATATTCATCTGTCAGTACAATCTGGGTTCTTTTGGCATCCGCTTTGGTTTTCTTTATGCAGGCGGGTTTTGCAATGGTTGAGACAGGCTTTACAAGAGCGAAGAATGCCGGAAATATTATTATGAAAAATCTGATGGACTTCTGTATCGGTACGCCGATGTATTGGATTCTTGGGTTCGGTCTTATGTTCGGAAGCAGCAGTCTGTTTGCTGGCGGTATTGACTTTTTTTCACGCGGTAACTATTCCGCGCTCCTTCCGGAAGGTGTTCCGTTGTATGCTTTTTTCATATTTCAGACCGTTTTTTGCGCAACAGCGGCTACGATCGTATCCGGAGCGATGGCTGAAAGAACGAAATTCATTTCCTATTGTATATACAGCGGTGTTATATCGGCTTTGATCTATCCTGTTTCGGGCCACTGGATCTGGGGAGGCGGCTGGCTTGCCGAACTCGGATTCCATGATTTCGCCGGTTCTACGGCGGTTCATATGGTGGGTGGTCTGGCGGCTCTCATCGGAGCGAAAATACTCGGTCCGCGTATCGGAAAATACGGTCCGGACGGCAAGCCCCGCGCTATTCTCGGACATAGTCTGACACTCGGTGCGCTGGGAGTATTTATACTGTGGTTCTGCTGGTTCGGATTTAACGGCGGTTCGACCGTTTCCGCAGAAGGCGACAGCACACTTGTCGCAATGGGAAGTATATTTTTTACAACCAACCTTGCCGCTGCGGTTTCTACATGTACGGTTATGATTATTACATGGATACGTTATAAAAAACCCGATATATCGATGACGCTCAACGGAGCACTCGCGGGTCTTGTTGCGATAACGGCCGGATGTGATGCCGTTGATCCGTTCGGAGCGTTCTTTATCGGATTAATTGCTGCATTTATCGTTGTATTCGGCATTGAATTTGTTGACCGTGTTTTGAAAATAGATGACCCGGTAGGCGCTGTTGGTGTTCACTTTATGTGCGGTGCAAGCGGTACGATATTGACAGGTTTGTTTTCTGTTTCCGACGGTTTATTTTACGGACACGGTGCGCGTTTTCTCGGGATTCAGGTTCTTGGTGTTGCAGCGGTCTGCGTCTGGGTCGGTATAACAACGACG
>CAZVPD010000009.1:264-14924 GCA_964628455.1 uncultured Lachnospiraceae bacterium | reverse complement strand
CTGGCCCTTAAAAAAACGATCGGTCTTCGCTGTTCATCCCATGAAGAAATATCGGGACTTGATATTACAGAACACGGGCTTGCCGCAAGTTATGCCGATTTCATGCCGTCGGTCCATACAGGCTCCGGAGATACAGGGGCGTCTGATCTGAATACGACAGCCGATAAAGTTATTTCGATCGATACTGCTGTTCCGGTTCAGCTTAAGTCGGCATCGGGCGGGATATCCTCCGATGTAAAAATAACCAAAATAGAGATCATTACAAAGCAGAGCAAATTCGAAGAACTGAAGACGGCTATGAACAATATCGGTATAACGGGAATGACCGTAACGAGTGTTTTGGGCTGCGGTATGCAGAAAGGCCAGGCGGAATATTACCGCGGTGTTCCCGTTGATATGACGCTTCTTCCGAAAATAAGCGTTGAGATCGTCGTGTGTAAGGTTCCGGTTAAAACTGTTATAGAAACCGCCAAAAAAGTCCTTTACACGGGACATATAGGCGACGGGAAAATATTCGTGTATGATGTTGAAAATGTGGTGAAAGTACGCACGGGCGAAGAGGGATACGACGCTCTGCAGGATGTGGAATAATTATTTTTAAACGGAACTGCGCCTTTATGAAGAACACGCGAACAGAAAGCGGCGTGTTTCATACGGGCGCATTCCCCTGTATTTCCGCATATCCGGTTCTTTAAGTTTATTTTATGATCATGCTTGAATGACGGCGGAAATCCTGTTATGATTAAACAGAAGCTTTTTATAAAAAAGGATGATGAAGATTATGAAAGACGGATTTATTAAAGCAGCCTGCGCGTCTGTCGATATAACGGTGGCCGATACAGGTGCCAATACGGCGGCCATTAAAAAACTTATGGACAGGGCGGATGCCGTCGGGGTGAATCTGCTTGTCCTGCCCGAGCTGTGTGTTACGGGATATACCTGCGGGGACTTGTTTTATTCGGATACGCTGATTTCGGGTGCTTTGGAGGCGCTCGGACAGATCCGGGATCATTCGGAGGACAAATATCCCGTCGTCGTCGTCGGACTTCCGGTAAAATACAATTATAAGCTTTATAATTGCGCTGCCGTGGTCCATCAAGGCGAAATACTGGCGATCGTTCCCAAAACATATCTGCCCAATTACGGTGAATACTACGAAAAACGGCAGTTTTCCTCGGCTGATGACCTGGGTCCGGAGTATAAAAGCATATCGGTGGACGGCGAGCCGGTCCCCTTCGGAAAGCATTTTGTTTTCCGGTGTATGGGACTTGACGCGTACCGGTTCGGAGTGGAAATATGCGAAGACCTGTGGGCGGCGGATCCTCCGTCAAGAAAATTATGCGAATCGGGCGCCGTGATGATCGCCTGTCCTTCCGCTTCCGATGAAGTCGTCGGAAAAGAGGACTACCGGCGTATGCTTGTCGCTTCCGCTTCCGCAAGGCTGGTGTGCGGATATCTTTATGCCAATGCTTCACCCGGCGAATCCACGCAGGATATGGTTTTTTCCGGACATCATATCCTGTGCGAAAACGGAGCTGTTCTGGCCGAAAACAGGCCTTTCGGACACGATGATATGATCATAACCGAAATCGACGTAAACCGGCTTTCGGCGGAAAGGCATAAAATGACCGGCTATATCTCGAAAATGCAAGAAAACTATGCGGATATCCTGTTTGCCCAGGAGATAAAAGAAGCGGTCCTGACAAGGAAAATCGATAAAAATCCTTTTGTGCCGCCTTCCGGCGACCGGGTCCGCGAGCGCGCCGAGACGGTTCTCCGGATACAGTCCTTCGGTTTAAAAAAGCGGGTGGAGCATGCGCGCGTAAAGACCGTTATACTCGGTATTTCAGGGGGCCTTGACAGCTGCCTTGCTTTGCTTGTCGCGGTCAGGGCGATGGATATGCTGCAGCGCGACCGTAAAGAAATCATAGCGGTGACGATGCCCTGTTTCGGAACGACCCGCCGCACAAAGAACAACGCCCGGAAAATGTGCGGATACCTGGGGGTTTCGTTCAGGGAAATAAACATCACGGCTGCTGTCAGGCAGCACTTTAAGGATATAGGCCATGACGAAAAGATCCGGGATGCCGTATACGAAAATTGTCAGGCGAGAGAACGGACGCAGGTTTTGATGGATATCGCCAATATGGAAAACGGACTGGTTGTCGGTACCGGTGATCTGTCGGAACTGGCGCTGGGCTGGGCGACTTATAACGGCGACCATATGTCCATGTATGGGGTCAACGCGTCTGTCCCGAAGACGCTTGTCAGGTATATCGTCAGATATGAGGCCGAAAACCTCGGCGGGAAATGCCGCGGCGTGATCTTCGATATTCTGGATACTCCCGTTTCGCCGGAATTACTCCCGGCCGGAAAAAACGGAGAGATCACGCAAAAAACGGAGGATCTGATCGGTCCCTACGAGCTGCATGATTTTTATCTTTACTATACGGTCCGGTTCGGGTTTGCGCCCGGAAAAATATTGAGGCTTGCCAAAGCTGCGTTTGAAGGATCCTATGAAGACGAGTTTCTGTTAAAATGGCTCAAAGTCTTCTTAAAGCGTTTTTTTTCGCAGCAGTTTAAGCGTTCCTGTCTGCCCGACGGACCTAAAGTGGGGTCCGCAACGCTTTCACCGCGAGGAGACTGGAGAATGCCGTCGGACGCGTCGTGCGCGTTATGGATGGCTGATGCGGATACATGATGATTTTCTTTTGTTTTCAATGAAAGGGACGGGATAGAATGGTTGCTTTTGAACGGATCTTTTCGGGTTTGCCGGGACTCGATAAAATGCTGGATTCCATTCGGATCGGCGATAATGTGGTCTGGCAGGTTTCTGATATCGCTGATTTTCGTTTTGTCGCGGAGCCGTTCATCAGGCAGTCGGTCCGAGACGGACGAAATCTGGTCTACATACGTTTTTCTCAGCACGCGGAACTGGCTCTGCCTCAGCCCGGATTGAAAATATACCGGCTCGATCCGTCCCTGGGATTTGAAGCGTTCACTGTCCGCGTCCACGAGATCCTTGTTTCGGAAGGACGGGGTGCGTTTTATGTTTTCGACTGCCTTTCCGCGCTGCAGGAGGCATGGTCGACGGATCTGATGATGGGAAATTTTTTCCGGGTGACATGTCCGTATTTATTCCGGCTGGACACGGTGGCTTATTTTCCGCTGATCCGGAGCACACATTCCTTTGATACGGTTGCGCATATCAGGGAAACCACGCAGCTGCTCATTGAAATGCATCACAGCGGGCAGGATTATTATCTCCATCCCGTTAAAGTGTGGAACCGGTATTCGGGAGATATGTTTCTCCCGCATAAATTCGATATCGGAACGGGGGATTGCGGCGCTTTAAACGACGGTGTTTCGGTCAGCCGCTTTTATGCCGCTTTGGAGGAGTCTGCGGTCGCCGCGGACCGGAGCCTTGACAGCTGGGATAAATATTTCGCCCTTCTTAAACTGCAGCATGCGAACGGGATGCTTCCCGAAGATTACGGCAATACCGTATGCGGGATCATGATGACGAAAGACGATAAGATTAAAGAGATGATCGTAACCCATTTTAATCCCAGAGATTATTTCTTTGTCCGCGACCGGATGATAGGCACGGGAATGATCGGCGGAAAAGCCTGCGGCATGCTCCTGGCAAGAAAACTGATCTCGGAACATCTGCCCGAATTTTCTTCCCGCATGGAGCCCCATGATTCTTTTTTTATCGGATCGGATGTTTTTTATACGTATATCGTATACAACGGCTGCTGGGATCTGCGTATCCGGCAAAGGAAGGAGCGCGATACATTCGATTTATCGAAAGAATTCGGCGTTCGCCTGAAAGAAGGGACCTTCCCTCAGGATATACGCGAACAATTCCGACGGATGCTGGATCACTTCGGGCAGAATCCGGTCATCGTGCGTTCGAGCAGCTTTCTGGAAGACGGTTTCGGGAATGCTTTCGCAGGTAAGTATGAATCGGTCTTCTGTGCAAACGGCGGAGATCCGGAACAGCGGCTGCAGGCTTTTGAAGAAGCCGTAAAAACGGTGTATGCCAGCACCATGGACCCGTCGGCGCTTGAATACCGGAAAAACCGCGGTTTGCTTGAACGCGACGAACAGATGGCCGTACTGGTCCAGAGGGTGTCGGGCACAAGGCATGCCGATCTGTTTATGCCCGCTGCCGCGGGCGTCGGATACTCCCACAATGCGTATCACCGGATCACGGACAGCGATCCGTCAGCCGGCATGCTGCGGCTCGTGATGGGTCTGGGTACGAGGGCGGTCGGCAGAACCGAAGGGGATTATCTCAGGATTATAAGCCTTGATAAACCCCTCGCGGTAAATTTTAAAAGCGTCGGGGAACGGCACAGGTTTTCGCAGCATAAAGCGGATGTTCTGGATCTGTCGGACAACACGCTGAGTGAAAAAAGTCTTGAACAGATCATCGATAAAATCCCGGGCTGGCACAAAAAAATGACTCTCAGCCATGATACGGAGGCGGAACAGTTTTTAAGGGAAGCCGGACGGCCGCAGAATGTGCTTTTTGCCGATTGTCAGGGCCTTATTGAAAACCGTGAATTCATCGCTGTCATGCGTAAAATACTGGAATTGCTGCGGGAGAGGTATGCGGCTTCTGTCGACATCGAATTTACGGTCAACGGCAGTGAAAACGGGGATTTTACGGTAAACCTGCTTCAGTGCCGTACTCTGAAGATCAACGGTTCGGAATCGATTGAGATCGCCGAATATCCCGACGAGAACATCCTGTTTGACATTTGCGGCAGTTCGATGGGGCGCTCCGCACGGCAGAATATCGATGTCGTTGTTGCGGTGGACCCGCAGAAATATTACACTTCGGATTATCGTGCGAAAGCCGATGTCGCAAGGGTCATCGGACGGATCAACCGGTTTTTCCGTGACAAAAAGATGAAGCTTATGCTGATCGTGCCCGGGCGGATAGGAACATCCTCGCCCGAACTCGGCGTTCCTGTTGTTTACGCGGAGATCAGCATGTTCTGCGCGGTGTGTGAAGTATCCTACAGCGCCGCCGGATATATGCCGGAATTGTCTTTCGGCAGCCATATGTTTCAGGATTTTGTCGAGTCGGATATCTTTTACGGGGCTGTCTTCGAAGATCCGCGGACGAGGATTTATCATCCCGAACTGCTGCAGCGGTTTGAG
The DNA here is from genome assembly GCA_964628455.1 of uncultured Lachnospiraceae bacterium. Classification (GTDB taxonomy): domain Bacteria; phylum Bacillota; class Clostridia; order Oscillospirales; family CAG-272; genus JAQVWU01. The sequence goes on along the minus strand of CAZVPD010000009.1, from coordinate 9,749 downwards.
AATCAAATGCCCGAAATATGCGATGCCGGAAAAGACCTGAATGAGATGATAGGGATTTATGATCTGTCGGCCGGCCCGCTGATCTTAAGCAACGACGTCCTGAAAGCAAGGGCGGTCTGTGCGTTTCCGGATAAAAAATCGCTTCGGTGAAGAATCACGGCGCGCCGGAAAGTTCGTTTTATTTATAAATCTGTTGCATTTCATTCCGGACTCGTGTAGAATGGATTTGAGGAAACGAATGGGAACGTCCTTTTTTTACAAATCGGAGGAGGAGTGTTTGCGTGTATGGATTAAAAAGATTTGCCGTATGCATGGCCGCGTTTGCGGCTTTTTTGGCTGCAGGCTGTTCGGTGCCTGCGGCGGCCGGCAGCACCGGAACGAATACGGAGCCGTATCCGGATGTTTCCGTCGAGTTCTCTCCTGCCGAAGAGATGACGCCGGCTGCAACGGAAGGCAAGGGAGCTCTTTATATGCAGAACGGGACCCGGGTCCTTGTGGTGAAGGGAACTCCTTATGAAATGGGTTATCAGCACGGTGTCCTGCTGAAGGACAGCGTTAAAGCGCTGACCGAAATGGTTTTGAGGGAAAGCGAAAAAGAGATGCCGGGTCTTCTGGAGCAGATCTGGGAGGTTCAGAAGGACCGGATCCCCGAACGGTACCTGAAAGAAATGGAAGGTCTTGCCGAAGGAAGCGGACTGAGCATTCGGGATATCCAGCTGGCAAATATCATGCCCGAACAGTTTCATTGTTCCGGCATTGCCGTTTTCGGAGACGCGACCGCAAACGGTGAGTTGTATCATGCGAGGATCCTGGATTATACGGTCAATTACGGGCTCCAGGATCACGCGGTGGTCATGGTCGCGCAGCCCGATGACTACAACGGTTTTATCAGCGCGTCCTTTGCGGGTTTTATCGGAAGCGTTACCGGTATGAACGCCAGGAAAATCGCGGTCGGCGAGATGGGCGGCGGGGGCGAGGGGAAATGGGACGGGGTACCGATGTCCTTTCTGATGCGCATGGTCCTTGAGGAAGCCGGCACACTGAAGGAAGCAGTCAATATATTCAAAGACAATGACAGGACCTGCGAATATTATTATGTTCTTTCGGACGGCAATGACAAAAGCGCCGCTGCGATTTACGCGACTCCGATGATTTTTGAAACGCTGGATCCCGGTAAGAACCATCCGCTTCTGCCCGCGAAGATAAAAAAAGACACGCTGATCGTGTCGGGAACGTCGCGCTTTATTGCGATCAATGATCTGATCGATGTCCATTACGGAAAAATCGACAAAGATCTGCTGATCGAGATCATGAAAAGACCTGTTTCGATGGAATCCAATCTGCATAACGCCGTATTTGCACCGGAAACGCTGACCATGTGGCTGGCAGTCGCGAAGGACCCTGCCGAAGAAAACTTTCAGGCCTGTTATCAGACCTACCATGAATATAATCTTGGTTATCTGTTGAATCTGAAATAAAGCCTGATATCATGCCGGATACAGGATATCTTGATGCGGAGAAATACACTACGGCTGATGCCGTATTCAAAGAATAAATAAACGGAGGTATTTAAAATGATCAAGGGAATAGCTCACGCGGCGTTTACGGTTCGCGATATGGAAAAATCACTCGGTTTTTACTGCGGTGTTCTGGGATTTGAAAAAGCATTTGAACTGAACAGGCCGGACGGCGAGCCCTGGATCGTATACCTGAAGGTTAGCCGGGGACAGTTTATCGAATTGTTTTACGGCGGCAAAGAAAGAACCGAATCCTCGGCCGGTTATTCGCATCTCTGCCTTGAGGTTGACGATATCCATGAGATTGCAGACAGGATCAAAAGCAGGGGCACAGCTCTGGATTCCGGACCGAGCCAGGGGATGGATACCAACTGGCAGTGCTGGGTGAAGGATCCCGACGGAAACCGTATCGAGATGATGCAGCTGAATCCGCTCTCCCCGCAGATGAAGGCCTGAGGAAACGGAATCGATGTAAGTCCATGCGCGGGTATGCCGGCGCTTATAATTCGGAGGGTTATGTATGAAGCGGAATGATCATGCGGTTTCGGAATCCGACCGGAGGAATATCGAAAACGGTTCGGTGATACCGTCGGCTTTTTACGCGGACCAGCCGTACCTGATCAAGGCGCCCGACGGGTCCTGGCTGTGCGTTTTGACGACCGGGACAGGCAGGGAGGGTGAAGCCGGTCAGTATGTCGCCTCGATGAAAAGCTTTGACAAAGGGAAAACATGGACAAAGCCGGTCGCTGTCGAAGAATTTGACGGAAGGGAAGCTTCGTATGCGGTGCTGCTGAAAAGCCCGTCCGGCAGAATCTTTGTTTTTTACAATCATAACACGGATAATATCAGAAAAGTCAAAGCGGATGACCCGCCGTTTGCCGGCGGTTATTGCGGAAGGGTCGATTCGCTGGGCCATTTTGTCTTTAAATACAGCGACGACAGCGGCTGTTCATGGTCGGATAAGAGATATGACATTCCCGTCAGGGAGTTTGAGATCGACAGGCAGAATGCCGACAGCGGAAAACTGAGATACTTCTGGAACGTCGGCCGGGCATTCGTCCACGAAGACGCCGCGTATGTGCCCCTTCATAAGGTGGGCGGATTCGGAAACGGATTTTTTACCTCCACGCAGGGCGTCCTGTTGAAAAGCAGCAGTCTTCTTTCCGAAACGGATCCCGCAAAAGCGGTATGGGACACCCTTCCGGACGGCGATACCGGTATCACGGCACCCCCCGGCGGAGGGAGAATCGCGGAAGAACACAGTTTCAGTGTATTGGGCGACGGCAGTTTCTATACCGTTTTCCGCACGGTCGACGGGCATCCGGCTGAATCATACAGCCGTGATTCGGGGAGAACATGGGAAACGCCAAAATACAAGTCCTATGCCGACGGACGGCTTATGAAGCATCCGTGGGCGGCGAACTTCGCATGGAAGTGTTCAAACGGAAAATATCTGTACTGGTTCCATAATCACGGGGGGACCGGGTACGATGACAGAAATCCCGTCTGGGTCTCCTGCGGACGGGAAGTCCCCGGGGAGAACGGCAGGCTTATAAAATGGTCTCAGCCGGAGATCCTGCTTTACCACCCCGACCCGTACGTCAGGATCAGCTATCCCGACCTGATGGAGGACGGGGGGGATATTTATATCACCGAAACCGAAAAGAGCACGGCGCGGGTGCATAAGATCGACCGTGTCTTTCTCGATAAGCTCTTTCATTCGGAGGAGATCTCTGAGGTCGAACGCCGCGGGCTGCTCGCGGAATATAAAGAAAATATACCCGCCGTTATCGAAGCCCCCCGCTTTCCGGCTTTCCTCGAGAGGGACACGCAAAGAGCGGATTACGGGACGAAAAGGCTCGGAAACGGAATCACGGCCGAGTTGTGGTTTGAAACATCCGGCACAAGCCGCGACGCGGTGCTGCTTGATTCGGTAACGCCGGATCAAAGGGGGCTTCGCGCCGCGATAACGTCCGATAACCGCATATGCGTGACGTTCGGGGACGGCAGGACCGTAAACCAATGGACCTCCGAACCGGATATCATACGCCGCGGCAGACTGCAGCATATCGGTATCGTCATCGACGCGGGTCCCTGCGTCGTTTCGTTTGTCGCTGACGGACGGTTCTGTGACGGCGGCTGCAGGCAATTCGGATGGGGACGCTTCGGCAGAGACCTGAGACATGTAAACGGAGCGGAAAGCTTCCGGGTTTCCGGCGATGAAAACGTCAGGCTGAAATGCCTGAGGTTTTACGGAAGGGCTTTGATGACCGCCGAATTGACCGGGAACTTCAGGGCGGGATCATAAATTGTAAAAAAGGCCGGAAACCGCGTATGGACGCGGTTTCCGGCCGGTTGTGTTTATTCAGGGATTTACGGGTTCCCATGTCAGAGAAGAAGGAATCTCTCCTTTGATAGCCAGTTCGCCGTCCCGGATTTTTACCGAGTCCAGATATGTGCCGTTTTCTTCGGTGCTTTTCGCCAGGGCTTCGTCCGCTGCGGTTATGATCTGGGCTTTGCTTTCGGGTGTGGAATACATGGATGCCGGTATTTCGATGCCCATAAACGTGACCCGGCTCATTTCCAGATTTTCGATTTTATTGTCTTTGATTTCGAATGCCGCATTCCCCGAAATTTCCACCGTATCCGGCAGGAAGATCATCAGCGGGAACAGATTTGACATGCTGCTGTCCGGACTTTTACTCAGAATATCATCGATAAAATACTGTGTGTCAACGACGGCCGAAAAATCGGCGGTATTATCGTCATTGATCGATATCTGAATATTTTTTACGGAGTCGTAACCCGGCCTGTTGTAATTGGCCAGAGCGTTGAGTTCCCGTTCTGTCAGGGAGGTATCGACTTCATTCGCTTCGCCGTAAACGATTTTATAATCTTCCGCTTTCCCCGCTTCGGGTGCGTCTTCCGTTTTGATCTTCAGTTTGGCCAGAGCGCTTTCATATGCGCCCTCGACGGTCGTCGGGTCGGGTCCTGAGGGTTCTGTCTGACCCGGTTCGGGCTCTGCGGATTCAATGGTGTCTGAATTCCCGGCTGTAACGGATTCGCCTGCTTTATCGGGCGCGTCCTGTTTGAAAAACAGCAGATAGACGACCGCCGCGCCGAGAATAAGGATGATCGAAATCAGGATTGCGGGAAGTATGTTATTTCTCCCGGCGGAACCGGTTTCTTTCCGGTCGGCTTCTTTCAGGACGCGGTGACCGCAGGCAGGGCAGAATTTCGCATTGTCCTGCAAATCCTGTCCGCATTTTTTACACAGCATATTTTATCTCCCGTTATTTTTACGTCGTTTATTCGGATATAATCCATGTTATCATATTTTCATGAACGTGTCAATAACGATCCGTCTGACGGAAGGATGTCTTCGGATCGGGATAAAGGTATTGCATAATCGGTCCGGACGTTATATAATAATTAAAAACAGATCTCCGAAAGAGGTAAAATCATGTCACGCTATTCGGAAAAATTTAAAAATCCCGACCGCAGGTATGCGATTTATCCGATCATTCACGGGGGCATGGCGTCCGGCCGCGACATTGCGGAATATTATGACAACCTCGGTTTTGCCGGCGTTGTGGGCAATGTGTCTTACGGACGTCATTTTCCCGATGACAAAGAGGAATGGGAGAGGACCGAAAAAGGATTCCGCAGCTTTGCGAAGCGCGGGATGCATACCTGGATCTACGATGAAAAGGGTTACCCGTCCGGTACCGCCGGAGCGGTGGTGGTTGAAAGGCATCCGGAATATATCGCGGAAGGCCTTTATTGCTACGATTACTGGAGAATGATCGAAGGGCCGTGTTTTTACCGCGCCGACACGCCCGACACCAGACTTTATAAAGCGCTCCTGCTTCCCGCCGAAGGCGGAGAGGCTGTGGATGTCACGCATTTCCAGCAGGAGAACGGCGCGCTTTACATCGATGTGCCCGCCGGCCGGTACTATCTTTTTATGATGTCAGCCCGCCGGCTTTTTGACGGGACCCATGCGACCGAAAGCTATTCGGAACCCCGTAATTATATAAGCCTGTCCGATAAAGAGGCTGCCGCGGAATTTATTTCCGTGACACACGAAAAGTATGCGGAAATTCTGAAAGATGAGTTCGGCAAAAGCATCGTTGCTTTTTTTACAGATGAACCCTCTTTGATTTCATGGTATATCAGAGGCGGTACCTTCCCGCTTCTGCCATGGCTTCGTTCGTATCCGGAGGATTTCGAAAATAAATACGGCTATCCCTTTTACAGGGCCTGTGTCGCTGCGGTGACCGATCTGTGTCCGGAAAACAAGAAGAGGCGCTGCGATTTTTGGGAGTTTATCGGCGATACCGTGGCGGATGGTTTCTTCGGCACCATTCGGGACTGGTGCCATGCCCATCATATGAAATCCTCGGGCCACCTGCTTGAAGAGGAACGCCTTCAGGCACATGTCTATAACTACGGTTCGCTGATGAAAAGCGCAAAGCGCCTGGACTGGCCGGGTATCGACCAGCTCAACTCCGAGCCGAAAGACCTGATGAATCCGGGATGCATCCCGATCGCGAGACTGCTGGCTTCGATAGCGGACTTGAACGGGGAACGGGAGACTTTTACCGAATTTTCCGATCACACCTCGCAGATGAGAGGGACGCATGTAGGGATCGAATGTATTTTTGCTTCGGTCAACTGGCATATCGCCCTCGGCATCAACAACTTTACCAGTTATTATAATTTCAAGCCGTATTCGGACGATGAGCTCCGCACGCTCAACACCTATACCGCCCGTGCGGGTTATCTCGCGAGGATCGGCAAACGGGACAGCCGTGTCGCGCTGTTCTATCCCGAAGCGTCCATGTGGGCTCTGTATAAGGTCAATACCAATGTTCGTCAGATCGACAACTCTCCGGAGATCCGGCGTCTGGAACAGATTTTTTACGCATGTTCCTGGGGTCTTCTGGCACGGCAGACGGATTTCGACTATATCGATGCCGAAATACTGGAAAGCGGGACCGTCGGCGGGGGAATGCTGAAATATAAGGACCGTGCTTACAGCTGCATTGTGATCCCCGGCGCTCTTTATATCTCGGAAAGCACAGCCGGCCGGATCAAAGAATTGCTCGATGCCGGTGTCGGTGTTGTTTTCGCGGGTGATATGCCGAAATATTCGCGCGATACCGGGCTTGACGGGGGATATGATCTCCTGTTTTCACCTTTCGCCGGCAGACCGAATTTTGCGTTTGCTTCTTTTAAGGAAAACGTCCCGGACCTTGACCTGCCGGTTCTGCCGCGCCCCGTAAAGCTGGAATCGGGCGGAACTTCATACCTGCCTTCCGTATTGACGCACTCCCGTATAACCGGAGACGGTATAAAAGAAGTATTTGTGGCAAACATGGGTTCGGGAGATTTCACCGGCCGTCTGACCGTTGAAGAATACGGCTGCCGTGCCTCCGAAGCTTCTCCGCTTGACGGTAAAATCGTTCCCGCCGCGGCGGACGGTGACGGTGTGAGGGTATGTTTAAAGCCGTATGAAGGAAAATTTTATCTGTTCGGAGAGCAAGCCTGAACCGCATTTTTGCAAGGGAGTCGGGATTATCCCGGCTGCGCATCCGAAGGGATATTTTACGCAGCCCGGTTTTCCCTGAAATTATAATATAAAAAAAGGTGACTTCTTTATGGTTATAAACGAAGAAAATGAAATTCTTGCCTCCTTAAGGCCGCTGAACAGGATGAATTCCGAGCCGCACAGACCGGAAGTTTCGGAATTGACCGGCGGCTGCGCTTCGGATGTGATCAGCGATGCGCTTGACCGCTATAAAAACGTTGAGGTGCCTTATGTCTCCGAGGTGCTGTATCTGAAAAAACCGATCGTGATGAGTTCGGGTACCCGGCTGACCGTGCACAAGGATACCGTTATCAGAATGGAATCCGGATGCGGCGGCTGTATGCTCCGCAACGCCAATCCTGTCAACGGGATGGAAAGGGCATCTTCAGCCGGAACCGACCGCGATATTGTCGTTGAGGGCGGTATCTGGGACGGATCCGTCCGCAGTCTGAGCCCGTATGACGGTCATCCGGTTTTCCGGACATTCCGTGAAAAAAACCTGATCCTCGGCGTTCTTTTTTTCTCCGGCGTATATAACCTGATCATCAGGAACATGACGATAAGCGACGGGGACCAGTATGCGGTGCTTCTTGCGGGGTGCAGCTGCTTTGAAGTCGGGAATCTGTTCTTTGACCGTTACAAAAAAGACGGGCTGCACATCAACGGCCCTTCGTCCTACGGCCTCGTACGCGGATTGAAAGGTACGACCGGAGATGACTTTATAGCGCTGAACGCGTGGGACTGGTGTTCGTCCTCCGTCAGTTTCGGCCCGATCCATCATATTTTCGTACGGGATCTTTCCTGCGTCCATGATGAGATACGGCTGCTTCCCGGGCGCAAGACGTATCCGGACGGCAGCAAAACCGATTGTGAGATCAGCAGCTGCAGCTTCAGCCGGATGACAGGCATATACAATGTAAAAATGTATCAGCAGCCGAATTGCCATAACAAGAGCCTCGGTATTTCGGACCGGTCGGAAATCGCAGGCGTCCTGAAAGACATTCATTTCTCCGATCTGGACCTTACAAGGATCGAAACCGAAGGGGTCGGAGAGGTGCGCATCAGCGCGTTGTTTGAAATATGTGCCGACTGTGAGAATATCGTCATCGAGAATATCAACATTTCGGAGACGGAGGCGGAATATCTCGGGCGAGGCATGCACCTGACGGATGTCGGACCGAAGTCATCCGTCTGGACGCAGGGCGATCCGGATCCCGAAAAATGGACGGAACTCTTTGATCCGGACCTGATATGCACCGTAAAAAACATAAGTTTTAAAAACATACGTTTTGCGGGCAAAAAATGCCGGGATATAGCAACACTGGCCCATGCGCACCGCCTTTTGCTGAGCGAAGAGTATCCGCTGCCGGTTCCCGGCGGAAAAACGGGATACGGCATGATCGAAAACGCCCTGTCGGATTAAAAAACCGCCCGCTTAGCCGGCGGTCAGCAGATCAAAACGATGTTCGGGCCGGCTGTCTGAAAAAATGAATACGGCATGGAACCTGCCTGTTTTCGCGGCGTCTTACTGCTCAACGAATATTTTGGGGAGTATGACCTGTGAATAAATATACGATGATCTTTTTAACGCTTTTCATCGCTTTGTTTACGGCAGCATCATGCGCCGCAGATATAGAAAAAGTATCTGCGGCGACATCCGGAGCTGCGTCCCCGGAAACGCCTGCCGTATCCTTTTCTGACACCGCGAAAGACCCGCCGGAAGACCTGCCTGCGGAAATCACGGGAATTGTCAAAGAAATAGAAGATGCGCTGGTCCTGGTCGAGATACCCGGCAAAGGTTCGGAATACAGGCTGCGCTTCAGTGAAACAACGGAATGGGGCGCCGGCATCAATACGGAGATCACGGTCGGAAGCAGGATCGTCTGTGTTGTCCGGCCCGACCCCGTGCGGGAAGAACCGCCGCGGGGAGAGGTATTGCGGATCATCCGTAACGTTTCTCCGGAATAAAAATTTTTTCCGATTCTTTCCGTATTGTTTCCGCGCTGCCTTTAAAATTGATTGACAACGGCCGGTTTTTATGATAAACTGTATGTATCGACGGATCATAACTCCTGACGGATAATTGTGGATAACCACAGTGGAATTATGATCTGAATAAGCCGACCGTCTGGGCAGCATTTTTTAATGCGGCTTTTTTTGTTTCGTATCGAATACCGGATTGGATCCGGTATTCGCAAGCGTTGAGAAGTGCGGAAACATACCGTGATTTCCCGGAGGAAAGACTGAGATGAAAAAACAATGGCTTGATTTCAACGGGGGCGTCTGGCAGAACGAAATAAACGTAAGGGATTTTATTCAGACCAATGTCAGCCCCTATGAAGGGGACGATTCCTTCCTCTGCGGTCCGACCCCGA
>CAZVPD010000009.1:0-254 GCA_964628455.1 uncultured Lachnospiraceae bacterium | reverse complement strand
GGTGTTCTCGACATCGATACGCATACGGTTTCTTCTCTGACAAACTACAGGGCGGGATACCTGGATAAAGATTCCGAAATCATCGTCGGTCTGCAGACAGACCGGCCGCTCCGACGCGGGGTAAATCCGTTCGGCGGGATCAATATGGTCAGAAAAGCCTGTAAAGCGTACGGATATACGCTTTCCGATAAAGTCGAACAGGAATTTCAATACAGAACGGCTCATAATGACGGCGTTTACCGCGTTTATACCGA
>CAZVPD010000008.1:11910-46437 GCA_964628455.1 uncultured Lachnospiraceae bacterium | reverse complement strand
GATCGGAGATATAGATCTTGTCTCCTCCGATAGCTACACCGCTGTATTTCGACGCGTCGCTCATATTGCCGATTTCACAGACGGTCGTCAGGTCGGAAGCGTTCAGCACATAGACCGTGCTGTCCGCGCCGTTATAGGTGGAAATAAGCAGATAACCGTCGCGGTGTGTGATTCCGTAGGGTTCGGTGAGGGATGCTTTGGTGATGATCGCGGTGCCGTCTGCTTTGAGTTTAAAGATTGTGTCGCCCTTGCTGCCGGATGCTATTTTGCCGGTCATGTAAATAACGCCTTCGCTGTCCACCGCGAGGTAGTTCGCGTCGCAGTCGGCGGTTCCGGTAAGCGTCTGTATATCGGTATAACCCGAATTTGCTCCGAAATCCGTTTTAAGAACCGGATTTGATGTATCCGTCACGTCGTAGCAGTACAGACGGTCCGTGTCGTAGTTGGTTATAAGATACAGGAAGTATTTGTCGCCGGTTTTCGCCACGGTTACGCCGTTGACACCGACTTTGCCGGATATTTCGGCGGAGACAAATTTCACTTCTTTCATGGATGCGATCTCAACGATCGCAAAACCGACCGCTCCGTCATTTGCCGCGTTGGCTGTCCCGACATAGAGAAAACCGCGGTCATCGGTGGCAAGACCTTTGCCGTAGCCCGGTTCGGAATCTTTGTATTCACCGGCGACCTCGCCTGTCGCGGCATCGATTTTAAGGACTCTTCTGTCTTCCTGCAGAAGACCGCCGAAAAGGTATTTTCCGTCTGCGGTGGAAGTGAACCCCCTCATTTCATAGGTGCCGATCACCGATTTGTCAAATTCAGCCAGTGTCGAAAATTGCGCCGACGAAAAAACGGAATCATAAGCTCCCGCAGCCGCAGCCGTGGTTAAAACAGAAGCTGCAAACAGGACTAAAGCGATAAAGATAAAGTGTCTTCTGTGCATGATGAACCTCCCGAATATTTTAAATTGATCTGCGCTTGTAAGGTATAATAGCACAAGTGCGCTCAAATTGTCAATGCTTTTTTAATGTTTTATTGATAAATATTTGAGAATTTTATAGTATGATGTGATAAACATTGTATTATATTATAATAAATCGTTTTAGCCGCATTCCGGTTACATATTTTAGTATTTTTTTCAATAAATATAATTTTGCATAAAATGATGTTTATAATAGTATCGGATCCGTTTATGGAGTCAAAGGAAGTGCGCGTATGGAATTTAAAACGCAAAAATCCGTCAGATTGTATCTTCACCCGTATCTCAGCCGCCGGATCGTCATGTTTATGCATGATTTCAAGCTTGTGAATTTAGAATTGAAGACGCATTCACACTGCGCCCAGAAAGGTGCCTCCCTCGCGCTGCTGGGTTCCGACGGCGAACAGCTTCCCTGGCTGAGCAGCACCTTCAGCCGCGTCCGTGACGGTTTACCCGTTTATACGCTGCATACAAAGGATGTCTGCGGCGCCGATGTTTCCATGGAAGCGTTCTGCAATGATAACGAGCTCCCGGCAGCATACCTGAGACTGACCGTCGAAAACAACACGAACAACAGAATGGACGGTTCGGTTTGCCTGCTGCCCTGTACGGCGGACAACGATAAATATCTTACCGGGATGTGGGATACGGGATATTCGCCGTATTCGCCGAATATCCGCGCGCAGTATATGCTTGACTCAAACTATATGTATGAAAACGGAGTGATGTCCGACGGTTATGCGGCGGTCAGGGTCGGCCGGAACAGCGGTCTTGATATAAACTTTATACGAAAACAGCCGCATTTTTTCAAACCGTCCAACTATTTAAAGGCCGGCTATTCGATTGAACCGGGCGGGAACCGCAGTTTTGATGCCGTCTTCGCGTTATGCGAAAATCTGCCAAAATCCGTTGATTTTGATGAGGCCGAAAAAGCTTTTGTTTACTGCTGGGAGAAAATTTTTGACCGTGTGAACGTCGTTCCCGCCGTCAAGGGAAAACTTCTTGACATTTTCTATGCTCAGGTCACCGTCTGCCTGCAAATGATACAGCGTTATTCGGACGGTGTGGTTTATCCTCGTCAGGGATGCGTCGGACGTTATATCTGGGCCTGGGAAGCCGCGCATTATCTTGTCGCACTCGACCGCGTCGGTTTGTCCTGTTATACCACCGAACCGAACCGCACGATGCTGAAAAAATGGATGATTACCGACCCGGGATCTCCCGACTGCGGGAAAATCGAAAATCCGAAGGTAAACTGGGCAAATACCAACGGTTCCGTCATCTGGTGCGTATCCGAACACCTTCTCGCGATAAAAAGCAGGAAGCTTTACGACGAGTTCATCCCCTATCTGAAGCTGGCGGTGAAATGGATCGAAAAACGCCGCCATGAAAACATCGGAGGGGATGCTCCGCGCTTGTTTCCTTCATCGGTTGCCAGCGACTGGGCAGAGGTGGGCCGGCACTATACCTTTACCGACTCGGTAAACATTATGGGCTATCGCTCGCTGGTCAAGGTCTGCGAAATGTTCGGTGATCCTCAGGCTGAGGAGATCCGCGGTCTTTATGATGATTATTACGGTGTGCTGCAGGAGGTGATCGAGTCGCTGGTAAAGGACCGCGATGACAGCGAGGACTATATGCCGACGCATATCCTCGGAAAGAAATTTGAGGAAATACGCACACATTGCTATGCAACCGACGGCGTTGTGTATCTTCCCATGTGCGGGAATCTCGATCCCAAAAGCAGGTTCTTCGGTTTTGTCGAACGCTTTTACGAGCGGCACGGATTATGCGACAACAATATGCGCGGCAGGATATCCAACCTTGATTTCGGCATGCCGGAAGTTTACGGCGACTGCTATTATACCAATGTGGCGGAGATCTGCTGGTTTTACGCTTACCTTCAAAAAGGCGACCGCGAAAAAGCGGGGGAGATGCTTGACAGTATTTTCCGATTTAATCTCACCGATGAATATGTCACGGCCGAACGATATACTCCGATCACGCCCTGGTATGCACCCTGGCAGCCGAATGCCAGCGCGAGCGGGCGTATAATAAGCGCCATGCTTGATTACTACGGGATGAAAGAGAAATGAAGAACACATCGGAGAACGAGGTCCGCGAATAGTATCTTCGTAAACCGTCCTGTGTGGGATTTTTGAGATTTCTGTGATTCTGCCTGTCGCAGTGGGAATCGTTTTTATTCGCTGACCGGCAGGATCAGGCGGCTTTTTCCGAAATAGACCGTATTGTCGGCAATGCGGGTTTTCCGGACGGTCAGCTGGTCTCCCGCGTAATTGGAATGGACCCGATAGGAATGGGCGTCTGCGCTTGCGATGTCCAACCTCAGGCATTCCCCGGCGTGCAGGGTCCAACAGACGGGACCCGTCTGTCCGCGGAGAACGGTCCGTTCCCCCGGGGTCGTCTTCTCTGTTTCAAGCGGGCAGTCCTGCATAACGGTGGTGTTGCCGTTCGCTTCCACGCAGCAAAGGCGGCCTATAAACGCGGTGTCGTCCGCGGTCGAGGAAACTTCCAGTTCCATTTCCGCTTTTCCGGCAAGTGTCAGGTCTCCGGTCAGGGACGCGGTCACAAAGCTTTTCACATCGGGACGGAAATCCTGCGCCGGCTGCAGGGCAAATCCCCTGGGGCCCGTGCAGAATGTATTCGGTCCGCCCGGGAAAAACGGGGGGTCCGCAGGGTCGAACGTATAGGTAACCGACCCGGTATCGGGCTGTTTTTCCGCAAGCACACCGCCTTCAGCGAGGTACAGCGGTTTTGTCGGGGGCGCATCCGGAAAATCCGGAGCAAACACCCATTCGCCTTTCCCCGCATGATAATATTTGACTTTTCCCGGTTCAAGCCCGGACAGCGGTGTTCCGTCCCGCAGATAACGGAACCATTCAAGTTCATATTCGTGACGGAAGTCGCTGTTTTCAAAAGGATACGCCCAGTCTTCATGAACGGAAAAGTCGTGTGACCAGGGTCCCATGAGAAACGCGGACCGGGCGCGGGTCTCGGGCGGTAATTCGTGCCACATTTTGACCATCCCGTCGAGGAACATTTCGGACCATCCGTCGGCAAGAAGAACGGGTATGGCACAGTTCCGCATAGCGTCCAGCGCGTCGGAAAAAGCGTGCGGGCAGCCCCGAGGGTCGGTGCGCAGCTTCCAGATATCGTTGAAAGCCGGGACGTCATAACCGTATACCCGCTTCGGATATTCATTCATCGGATACTTGAACCATTCCGCAAAAAACGATGTTTCGGGGTCTCCGTGGATCAGGTCCTGCGGGTGATACATGCCGTTGTACCAGATCGGACCGATGTCCGCCTTGAATACTCCGTTTTTAAAAAACGCAAGGCTGCCGTCCGTCGGCATGACGGCGAGGGACGCGCCTTTTACGCTTGCCGGCAGGGCGTCCATATAGGAAAGGTGGACATAGGTCAGATAACTGCCGCCGTACAGATAGATGCGCCCGTCGAACCAGGGCTGCCTCTCTATCCATGCGATCGTATCGAGCCCGTCCTCCCGCTCGTTTGTAAAGGGTATGCAGTCTCCTTCGCTGCCTCCCCTGCCGCGGCAGTGCTGGTCTGCATACGCAAAGCCAAGAGCTGCCGCGGGACCGTCTTCCGATTCGACGATCTCCGGTTCGTCGGCTTCCGGGGGCGGGCAGTAGGGATTTCGGGAAAACAAAACCGCGTATCGTCCGGTTCCGTCACCGGGTAATGTGACGTAGGTCAACAGCCTTGTCCCGTCCCGCATGGGGATCAGGTATTTAAAACGCTTCATATCGGTCCTTTCTTTCTGTCTGTTCCGGCCGGGTCCGGATTTGCTGCCGGAGACAGACACATCGCAAAAAATATTTGTTTTGTTTTAACATCCGGCCGAAGCATATCGTAAAGAACGGTGATGCCGGGGATCGCCGTGTTCCTGTCACTGAAGTTTTCCTTCGGAACGTTCGGAACATTTGCTTGCGCCCGCTTCCCTTCTGAGCGGATCTGCCGGTGTTCGGTATGACTTTTTTTCTTATTGCGTTGCAAAAAAACCGTTTGGGGTGTAGAATGGTTTGCGTGGATCCCGGGATGGACAAAACGTCTTGTTTTTAATTTTTTCCCGCGCTGATTCATCGTACCGCGTTTTTAGGGATATGCAAAACAGACCGCCGACGGCCGGCTGTTTTAGTTGAAACAGCGGTGTTGCCGGCAGGAGGAGAAACAGATGAGAATTGTGAAGGATTCGGTTTTATTTCGCGGCAAGGACCGGTATGCTGCGTTTACGTGCTGCGAGAGAGCCGAAAACGGCGACATTCTGGTGAGTTTCCGGCTGGCGCCGGAGGAGAAGCCGCATTACCATCATTGCTCGATATCAAAGTCCGTCTGCATACGCAGTACCGACGAAGGAAAAACCTGGAGCGCGCCGCTTGTCATCGCACCCGATGATGATATCGGGCAGCAGGACCCGCATATCTCGAAATTGGGTGACGGAAACCTGCTTGCGGCCTATTTCACATGGCGTTCGCACCCCAAAGCGGAAAAGGAATTCCTGTCTCCGGTATACTGCGAATTGAGCGAGGTCAAGGACTGTGTATGGGTATGCTGCGGGATACATACGGCTTTATCCGCGGATAACGGGTATACCTGGAAAGCACTCGGCAAATTGGTCCCGAAAGGGGCGGGACCCGGGGTGTATTCAAATGCGGCCATGCATTCCAAATGCGTTGCTTTACCCGATTCCGCCGTTTTGCTGCCGATTCGCGTGGAAGCTCCTGCGGGATATGTGCATTATCTGGTTAAATCATCGGACGGCGGGTTGTCATGGACCTATGTCAGCGAAATTATTCGCGCTCCCGGGTCGATTCACCATTATTATGACGAGGGTTATCTCTATCGCTCTCCCTCTGACGGAAGACTGTTTTGTCTGTTCAGATGCTACGATGAGGGCGGGCTGATGGAATATTGTGTTTCGGAGGACAACGGCTGTAATTGGTCCGGGCCTGTGAAAACCCGTGTGTGGGGATTTCCTCAGACGGTCACTGCGATTTCCAAAGGTCGTGCGGTGCTGGTTTACGGTCATCGGCGCGAAAAATATGGCGTAAAGATGAAAATCGTCAGAGACGACCTGAGCGATGCGGACACTGCTAAAGAGTATACCGTTTACGATGAAGGGCGGGATGCGGACCTCGGATATCCTTCGGCGCTCGAATTAAAAGACGGTACGGTCCTGGTCACGTATTATTGTCAGGACGGTCCTGAAGAGAACCGTGTCATTCGCGGAACGGTTCTTGAACTGTGAAGATCCGTTGCCTTTCGCAGACGAAAGCTTTCATGAGAGAAGGGAAAGGATGCCGATATGAAGAAAATGTTTGTTGTTATGCTGATATTCGCATCGATGCTGAACGCTTGTGCGTCAGCCGGCCGGGATCAGATACAGGATACCTCTTTTTCCGCAGCGGCGGTGAATGAAACGTCCGGGCAGAAAGAAACGGAACTCTCTCCCGGTCTGCCTGAAAGTAACTTTGACGGATATGAATACATCGTATTGACCGAAACGGAATACAACGGCAGATATAAGCTTGCTCCCGAAGCCGAAGAAGGAGAACCGCTGAACGACGCCGCATATATCAGAAACGGAATCATCGGGGACACATACAATGTTAAGGTCGGCGTCAGCGAGCAGAAGGACCTGTTTTCCGCTTTGCAGAATGCGGTCTTGTCCGGCGATCAAAGCTTTTCACTGGTCATTCCGCACCCTCAGATGCAGACCCCGAAGATGATGAGCGCGCATCTGCTGTACGATATCAATTCTTTGCCGTATATCGACATGAATAAGCCGTGGTGGAACCGGTCGATTGCGGAGGAGTTCTCGCTCGGAGGCAGGCTCTATTACTCCACCGGAGACCTTTCGATTACCTATCAGGGCTTTGTTGCATTGTTGTTTAATAAAAGCTTTATCGAAACGTTCGGTCTCGAAGAACCTTATGCTCTTGTAAACGGCGGCAAATGGGATACGGACCGGTTCACGGATATGCTTAAAACAGTCTCCTCCGACATCGACGGAGACGGGAATTTCACTTCCGCGGACCGGTACGGGTATGCGGGGATCGAAGGCTGCGGATACGTCTTCTCTTTTGCCTGCGGTCAGAGCATGAGCGTTCACGACGAAAACGGTATCCCGCGCCTTGCGCTCGACAGTGAACGGATGACCGGTCTGGTTGAGAAATACTATCGGCTGCTGTATGCCGATCACATGACCTGGCTCGGGGGCGAACAGGAAATTGTCGATATGTTCAATGAGGAAAGAGCGCTTTTTACGGCGATCGACATCGGATGCTGGTATGGCCGCACACGCGATATCGGCCTTGATTTCGGCCTTTTGCCTTATCCCAAATATGATGAGAATCAGGATGCCTATTACAGCGGATTCGGCGGCGGTATTTTCGCGGTCCCGTTGTTATGTGAGGATCCCGACAGAAGCGGCATACTCCTGGAAGCTTTGAATGCCGAGAGTTACAAGCTGCTTCGTCCCGCATATTTTGAAATTGTTCTGTACAACAAATGTTTGAGAGACGAGCAGTCGGCCGAAATACTGACGATGCTTCACAACAGCAAAAAATGCGATTTTGCCTTTAATTTTGCTTCATCCGGAGTCGGAAACATATTGACGGCTCTCGTCGAACAGAAGAAGAGTTCCGATTACGCGTCTTATTATGCTTCGGTTTCGGAAAAACTGACGTCAGAATTCGACAACCTGATCAAAGGTATTTTGTCCGCCGGATAAACGGCGGCGGTTTTGGGAGTGATTGACATGATTGATCTTGAAGTGATCGGACAGGGTGCGACAACGAAAATATATCGGGACGGGAATAAAGCGATAAAGCTGTATGTAAACGCACCTCCTGACGAAGCGGAAAACGAAGCCGTGCGGCAGAAATTTGCCCGCAGCGCCGGACTGCCCGTTCCCGCGGTCTTCGGCGTCCGCAGAATCGATGGGAATACCGTGGCGCTTGATATGGAGTATATTGACGGCCGGCCGCTTATACAGCCTGGCATGGATAAAGACGAAAGAAACAGCGCCGTTCGCGTTTTGGTAATGCTCCAGAGCGAAGTTCATAAGGTCCGCGCGGATGGTTTGCCGAAATTAACAGACCGTCTTATAAGGAAAATCAAAGCGGTGCGGTATCTGGAGGAACCTCTGAAAAACGATCTGTTTTCTTTGATCGGGCAGCTGAACAAGGATTCCGGCAATCTGTGCCACGGAGATTTTCATCCGCTCAATATTCTGTATGACGGTTCAAAACACTGGATAATCGACTGGGTTGATGCCGCCGCGGGAGATCCGCTTGCCGATGCCTGCCGGACACATTTGATTTTTAAACAGTATATAAGTCGTTCGGGGGGGATTTATCTGAGGACTTACTGCAGGATGACAAATTCAAAACCCGGGGATGTGCTTGCATGGCAGCCGGTGATCGCTGCTGCCCGGCTGAACGAAAACATGGATGACAGGGCGAGATTATGGCTGCTGTCTATGATACGGGAATGGTATAATCTGAGGACGCACGGATGATATGAAACGCGAAAAGATCTATGGTCCGCAGCGCGATACCGGTGTTTTGGCGGAGTTGTTGCGGCGGGACCGGAAGCGTTTTCTGCATGATATCCTTATAAATAAAAACGGAGAGATATGATTTTGAACATGATCCGTACTTCTGTAGATCTCGGCGCGCCGGTGCCGTTCGGTCTGCTGCACATCAGCGACACCCACCTGACCCTTGCGGACGGACGCGACGGAGAGCGCAAGATATCACTCGCTGCCGGCCGATCCCGGTCTTTCCCGAACGCAGGTGCTTTTCTGAATGAAGCCGAAAAGGCTGCGCGTGAAAGTAAAGTCGCGATCGTTCATACCGGTGACCTCATCGACTTCGTTTCGGAGGCGAACCTTGAAAGAGCCGAAAAATTCACGGCGGAAAATGACGTCTTTTTCGCAGCCGGCAATCACGAATTCAGCCTTTATGTCGGCGAAGCCTTCGAGGACGCCGAATACAGGAACCAAAGCCTCGAACGGGTTCAGAAAGCTTTTACAAACGATATCCGCTTCTCGTCGCGTAAAGTGAATGGCGTGAATCTGATCGCCGCGGACAATTCGTATTACCGCTTCGAGCCGGAGCAGCTCGTGGCGCTGAAAGCCGAAATTGCGCTCGGACTGCCGATCATCCTTTTTATACACAATCCGCTTTTCGAACCGGAGCTCTATAAAGCGGCAATGGGACGGGCCGAATGTGCTTACCTGACTTCCGTGCCGGAAGAGCTCATGAATTCTTACGGCGATTACCGTTACAGACAGCAGAAAGCCGATGAGACCACGCTGGAAACGACCGCGCTGATCGGATCGGAGCCGCTGTTTCGGGCGGTTTTTGCCGGACACCTGCATTATGATTACGAAGGAATACTTCCGGGAGGGCTTCGCCAGTATGTTACCGGGATCGGTACCGCACGGCTGATCGAAATCAAATGATCGGGTGGCCGCAGGACCGGAATATCGGGAAAATATCGGCAGACACATAGATCCGTATATAGGCCGTATTTATGCTTTTCCGATAGAATAGAACAAAGTTCGGAAAAATGCAAGAGGATTTTTAAATTCAGCTGATATTTTTTTGATAAATGGTATGTTTGAATGTCTGCGGGATCAAACCATGCTGATGAATATTCCATGCGATAAAATCATTCAATAATATGATGTTATGGAGCCGGAGTAAAATGGATTTTTTAAAGATCGGGAGCAGACGTGAACTTTTCTGCGACGATTACCTGCTTGATATCCTGCGTACGGATGCTTCTCATCTTCTTCACACCCCCGTGCGTCGGGATACCGTTATGGTAAACAACGAACTCTGGGAAGGCAAGGTCAGCAATTACTTCAACTTTTTCTACGATGAGGATATTCATAAATACAGGATGTATTATAAGGCCGGTCAGGCCTGGGCCGATTCGCCGACGATTGCGATACACCGTTCAAGCCGGTTCTGCTACGCCGAAAGCGAAGACGGGATCACATGGACAAAACCCGATCTCGGTTTGACCGGAAACACCAACATCCTGACAGGCGACCTGAACATCGACAATTTCTATGTGTTCAGGGACGGCAACCCCCGCTGTCCTGCCGCCGAACGGTACAAGGCGTTCTGCGGCTGCGGTTCTCTCTGGTATTATGTCTCCCCCGACGGCATTCATTTCGACCTTGACCGGGGCACGACCGTCATGAAACGCGGAGCGGGATATTTCGACTCCCTCAATACCGTGCGCTGGTCGGAGGAAACCGGTAAATATATCTGCTTTTTCCGCGCCTCGCGCCTTCCCGACGGCAGTTTTCCCGAAGGTGATGACTGGGAAAATCTGAAGGAGTGCGTCCGGGGGATCATGTATTCCTCCTCCGAAGATCTGATCCACTGGGACGAACCTGTTCCCTTCGAATATTCGGATAACCGGGTGTTTGAAATGTATACCAACTGCGCTTTCGGCTATTACCGTGCGCCTCATATTTATATCGCGCTGCCCACACGCTACGTCCAGAGGCGCACCTGGAACACGAACTACGACGAGTTGGGCGGCAGGGAGGCACGGCTGGAGCGCTTCCGGAACAGTGAAGCCGGCCGGAGCGGTCTTGCCGTTACGGAGGCATTGTTCATGACCTCCCGCGACGGTATTCACTGGACGCGCTGCCCCGAAGCTTTTCTTCGTCCGGGTCCGCAGACGGAGGAAAACTGGCTCTACGGCGGGGGTTACCCCGCTGTCGGGGTGATCGAGACGAGATCAGGTGTCTGCGGCGCCGGCAATGAACTGTCGGTCTATGTGCCCGTGGGAAGAAGCTCATGGAAACCGAATGAACTGATACGCTATACCCTGCGGCTGGACGGCTTTATGTCCATGCACGCGGGTATAGAGCCCAAAAGGGTGATGACAAAGCCGCTGATCTATTCGGGGGAAAACATGGTGATCAATTTCTCCACCTCCGCATACGGATTTATACAGATCAAAATCAAGGACGACCATAACAACGAACGGATCAGTCCCGAACTGTTCGGAGACAGCACGGAGCGGAAAGTCGCGTTTTTTAACGGGAAAGCAGGGGAACTGAGCGGCAGGCCCGTGACCGTCGAATTCTGTATGTCGGATGCCGACCTGTATTCGGTTCGTTTTTTATGACGCTCCGGTATCCGGGCAGGAAGAAATTTGACGCAGAAAGATAATGGAGAATATGGATATCAGTATTAAGGTTTGTCCGCCCGCACAGGGGATTTTCACACCCGATTTCCCGACCGACAGACCCGATGTCGTCCTGCCGGGTGCTCCGGTCATGTGTTACAACGGTTTTATCCGTCCGGATACCGACAGGGTCTCCCGTGAAAAGGGGGACATCTGCGCATCGGAACTGAAGGCGAATATCATCGCCGATTTTGAGAAAAACGGGGCCTGGTGTGCGAAACACCCGGGTGAAACGGTCGACCGGATGGTTCATGTGTCGACTTTCACGATCATCGGCGGGTTTATTTATATGACCTATTACGCAAATACGGTTACGGGCGACGAGGACCCGTCCGGACAGGAGGCGCGCTTTGCCTTTTGCCCGTATGACGACCCTTCGGATAGGACGATCGTTCGCCTGCAGAAAGCCGGTGACACACTCGACGGCCGTATAGTCGACCGCGTTTACGATACGATCCTGCTGCACCGTGACGACGATGTGCTCTGGCTGATGTGGACGGCCTCGGCCGGCGGTCAGTATTACCGTTTCTATTGCACTTATACCGTATCCTCATCGACGCTGAGTGAGATCAGACCCAACCGTTTCCGGGTCGGCGGGGTGACCAATGATTTCAGCACAAGCGGCATCATTTCGGCGCTCGCGCACAGCGGGATCCCGCGCAAGACGATGTTCAGCGACATCGGGATCATGCAGAAACTTTCGTCGCGCGTGGAAAACGACGGGACTTTCTATTACACCGGCGCTTACTCGGGCCATTTTAACTGTATCATAAAAAGCAGGGATTTTATCACGTGGGAATATGTCTCGGCGCCCGATTTTATAAATTTCTCGCTTTGGGAAAACGCTGTCTTTGTTCTGGACGACAAGTGCTATTATTTTGTGCGGCAGGACGAGTGCATGCAGGGGTTTCTCACCTGTTATGACCTGACCGGTCATACATGGGCAGCCCCCTGCCTGATCAGAGACGCGCAGTCCCGTTCCGACTTTGTTTATGACGGAAACGATCTGTATCTGATCCACGCGCCTGTAAACCGTGAAGGGTTCGGTATGGTGAAAATCGACCGCGAAGACCTCGGGCGAAGCCGTCCCGTTCTGGTTGCCGGCATGAAGGAAAGCCTTTTCTACCCGTTCACGAAAATTTACGGCGATTATGCGTATATGTCTTACACAGTCGATCGGAAACACATCCGCCTGTCAAGGTATAAGATCCGGAATTATCTCTGACGGATAGTTCATCGAAAACATTCGGTTCCGAATGAAAGAAAGAGAAAGATCAAAACAATCCCCCCGGAGCAGGCAGCCGAAACAGCGGAGGATTTCGGGGACTGCACGGGGGGATCATAATATGCTTGCCGTCGGACTTTTCGTTTCTGCATCTTCCGGAAAAGGACTTATATAAATCGGTTCTCCCCTTCCGTCACTTCCGTGCAGTCCTTAAGGGCAAACATGCTTTCGCGCGTACCTCCTTCAAAAGTGTTGCCTGTAACCGACAGTCCGTCGACCGAGGAAATGCTGAGGGCATGTCCGTTCGGGCAAACGAAGCGGTTGTTTCGGATGGACAGATTCGCATGACGGATATCGGTTGCCGCGTTTCGCGAGTTGTAAACGATGACCGGATACCCTCCGCCCGTGCGGGGTGTGTCGAGAAAAAGGTTGTTCTCGACGGTCATGTCCTTTACCGCGCCCGATTCGTACCAGTAGGCAAGCAGGTCGATAACGAGCAGCGCGCTGATGCGGTCAAAGGTGTTGCCGCGGAGAAGGATCTTTCCGTTGTCCGAGACGCGAAGATGCGGGCATCCGAAAACGCGGTTGTTCTCGAAGGTGAAATCGGCGGCACGGTCGTCGTTTTCAATCAGGTCCCCTTCGCGGATCTCCGTGAAGTCCCCGTCGAGTTTCAGCAGGATCGATCCGTCCTCCCGCTTTTCGGACCCTCGGACGGCGGCGCTACCCTTGTACCGGTGGGTCCCGGCGTCGCTGAAGGTGATCTTATCCCCCGCGTCACAGACGGCAAATCCGGTATGCTCGCTGATCCCCGCTTTCACGGCGATGCCGTCTTTTGTTTTTTCGCTGACGATGTTGTAGATGCCGTGAATGTTGAGCGCGTCGTCGAGTGTTTCGGAGATCTCGCTGTTGCGGACCTCGACTCTGCCGCTGCACTGGACAAAATAGAAGCCGTCGGCTGTGCTGGAACGGCACTCGTCCCGTCCCGGCCGGACTTTGATTGCGGTATGATCGGCGAAAAAATCCTTTGTCCTCGCCGCGACGATCCCCATGCCGCCCGCGCGATAGAGCGAAACATGCTCGATATGCACGTTTTCGCAGTCTCCGGCAAAAATATCGGCGTTGGCGCGCGGTTCGTAACAGAAGAGCAGCCTTTCTCCGGGAGGATAGACCGGCCGGCGAGAGCCCTCGCGGTAGGTGAAGCGGATGCCGCGTTCGGTCGCAGAGGCGTCGGTGTCGATATGCCCGGTCGGCAGATTGTCCTTGCAGACCGTCGTGTCGCCTGCGAAGATGTAGTCCCAGGGTCCTTTGCCGAAGACCGAATTTGCGAGCAGGATCAGCTGATTCGCCGTCGTGAATATATCGCGGCAGCTGTGAAAGATCACGTGCCCCTGTCCGTCCGTCTCTGCGCGGAAAAGGCTTTTGTCGATCGCAATCTCAAAACCGCTTTCGTCCGAGACGGCGACGTCACCCTGGCAGTAGCGTGAAAACGAGAAGTCTATGATAAAATTTTTGAGCGTGATGTTTTTGCATCCGGTGAGTGCGAAGGGAAAGAGAATGTCGTCAAAAATGAACTCAGCTCCCCCGCCGTCGACCGTAAGATTTTCGACGCCCTCGAGGTCAAAGACCACGTGCTTCACGCCGGGGTCGATGTTCACGACGCTCATTTCGCGCGCTTTGCATCCCTCTCGCCCGAAATGGTAAATCCCCTTCTCGAACCGGATCAGGTTTTCTTTACCGGCTTCGATTTTACCGACCGCCTGCGCGGCGCTGAACGTCGCGTTTTCGGCGTCGTTTCTTACTTCGATAATTTTCGGCATTTTATTCTCCTGTCAGATCCCGTCGGATCTTAAAACCGGCCGGGGTTCCGGGACTCTGTCTGATTTCCCGTTTCACTCTTCGTCCTCAAGCGCTTCTATGACTTTTTGTATGGTTTTGTCAATGGATTCCTGCTTCGCGGCGACCGCCGACGCGAAGGTGTTCTTCCCCTTGCGGAAGCAGTTGTCGACGATGGTCGTGCGGATCGGGTCCATCCAGACCGTGCATCCGAGGTCGATCATGCGGGTATCGAGGATCAGCCGGAACATCTCGACCGAATCCTCGTCGCGCAGATATTTCGACTCGACCGCTTTTTCAATGTAGGCGGGAACGACGATGTTCTTCGATTCGATGGCGAGTGCCTCGAGCATGACGCTTGTGCGCTCAATGTCGGAAGCCGTGGCGGGTACGACGTTGACATAGCCGTCCGAAACGCTCGAATAGTAGGAGGACTGCGCCTCGTCCTTTTTCGGCATCGGCAGAATTCCGAAATCATCGTTCATATCACGCAGATTGCCGCAGACCGATACGCCGTCGAGGACAAAGAGCGCGTGCCCGTCCGCAAAATAGGGCATGAAGTCGTCGTATGTGAGTCCCCGGTCGGCCATATCGTACCAGTAATCATAGTATGTGCCGTCGCCCGTGGTCTTTTCAAACAGGTCCTCAAGAAGGGTATAGAGATTTTGATCCGCCTCGAAATAAGGGAGGTTGTCGTCGTCCTTTTTGACGGTCTTCATGCCCGCGCCGACCCAGAAGCCGTGGACATAATTATCCCAGCGGCTCATATATCCGAACGTATCCGTCGTAATATCAAAGTTTCCGCTGCCGTCGACGTCGCTGATGACCGCTTTCGCCATGTCGAAAAATTTGTCATAGGTCCATGTCCCGTTCCTCACCGTGTCGTAAAGGTCGCCGAGGTTATAATCGCCGGCCATACGCTTGTTGAAGAAGACAGTTTCGGTATACATATAGGTTGCGAGACACTCGTCGGTATAGGCGACCGGCAGTTCTTCTCCGAAGGTGAGTTCGTCGTTCATATAGCGCACATACCAGGGCTGTGACGGGTCGCAGTAGGGCAGGTCGCTGATCGGGACGGTGTAGTCGTCCTGTGCCGCGGGAAAGGCTTCGCGCATGATCAGGCGGATCGTGTCGAAATCGTCTGTAGCGGCATTGACGCTCTTTTTCAGGATGGAATACTGCTCGTTCCAGCCGTTCGCTGCTGTCTGGCTGAGTTTGACGTTGTAGTCCTGCTCGATTTTACGGTTTCGGGTATAGAACGAGTCGTTGAACACGTCGCCGTTCATCACTTCAACGTCGGCGACGCAGATGTCGTCGATCATCGTGATTATGCGAAAATCGTAACCTTCGTAATCGGCGTCGGGCAGATAGTCTGCTTCATAATGGACAGTCGTTTCGGCTGCGGCCGTTTCGGCGGCCGCGTTTGACTCTCCTGTCCCGGTAATGTCTGTGCTCTGCACGGATTCTCCGCCCGAACAGGCAGCCGCTTCGAACAGAAAGGCGGAGATCAGCAGCGCGAAAAGCGCTTTTTTCGCGAATGACTTTTTCATGGGTTTGATTCTCCTTCGATATTGATTATTTCATAGGCGGATAAATTGCTCTTCAGTACGATCTGAGGGGTGATCAGAATGAGCGGTTCGATCTTCCTGTTTTCCGCGAGACAGCGGTAGAGGCTCATCACCGCCAGCCAACCCTGTTTTTCTGGATTCTGAAAGACCGCCGCGGCTACGGTGCCTTCACGGATAAAAGCCGCCGTTTCGGGAAAGACATCCGAGCCGACGATCTTTGGTTTGTATCCCCGTTCCCGAAATACACCGACCGGCGTGACCGCATTGGCGGAAGAGAAAAAAACGCCGTCGCAGGGAGTTCCCGAGCGGATCAGGTCGTCGGCTGCTTCGGCGGCGGTCCCGGGGTCGTCTTTCGTGTCGTAAACGCATGCGATTTGAAGACCGCACGCTTCCGCTTCGGCACGAAATCCGTCGAGGGTCGTGCTGTGGTGCATCGAATGAAGCGAACCTGTAAATACGGCGATGTTTCCGCAGGGACAAAGCATCGAGCACAGCGAGGCTGCGATCCGTCCCTTCATGTTCGTATCGACGGAAATATGCGTGACGGCAGGTTTTAGGCCGTCCCATACGATCGTGACAAAGGGGATCTGCTTTTCGGTCAGTTCGCAGAAAATGTTTTTTTTCAGACTTGCGGTATCACAGACGATGATGAAACCGTCCGCCTTTCGTTCGGTCAGGTTTTTGACCGCCGGTTCGATTTCGGGTTCGGAATCACAGCGGCAGATCACGAGGCTTGTCTTCATATCCGCGAGTTGATTTTCGGCGCTTCGGAAACCGCGGACGAGTCCGTCCGCAAACATCGTCATCTGCGTTACCAGGATCACGGCCAGTGTCAGTTCCTTGCCGCGGATGCGGCTTGCCGCCGAATTCGGCCGGTACCGGTAGGTTTCGGCGATTGCCAGGACGCGGATTCGCGTCTCTTCGCTGATCGGGGAGTCTTTCTGAAAGGCACGCGTGACCGTGCGCGGAGAAGTTCCGGCGATTCGCGCGATATCGTAGATGGTGATATTACTTTTGCGGTTCAACGTCTGCCTCCTGTTCGTTGATTTTATAGAAAAAAACTCATTGCCATCGATGGCATAACAACAATATAACAAGTTTCGAACAAAAAATCAAGTGTAAAGAGTCATAAATTTAAACCTTGAATTTTGTGAGTTTTGCCATATATGCGATCTGAAACAGAAAAAGCATTTTACTGCCGTACAGCAATAAAGTGCTTTAAAACGTGCAGTATTCACCGGTCGGATATAGTCGCCGATGACCCTTTTATTCGGTTCATAGGTTCATACCCGCCAGAGCAGATTGCACAGGGCTTTTTTCCCTCAGTTGGGGCATTTTAACAGGTAGGTATTGTCTGCATGGGGTGCTGTCATGATAACGTACCATTTAACTTTAAAATGCTCCCCGCAGCCGGGGCATATATAAGTATCTTTTTCTTTGTCGGAACCGACAAACCAAAGAATAAACAGGATAAATAAAACAAAACCCGCAGCGACCGATATTGCGTAAAACCACCAATATCCCGGAAGTGAGAACGTCTGATCGAACCATCTTTGGATCATCCTATGCCGTGCCCTTTCGTCTGTCTTTACCTGTTTTATAATATTTCTTCAAGATAAAATCTGCCGTCTCGGATCGGAACCGTTTCGTTCCACCGGCGTTTCGCATAGTTTCTCGGCCGGATCAGCACTTTGTCGTCATAGACTTCAAGCTGAACTCCGGTATCGGATTCCCTAAGCTCGCCGTGATGGTTTCCGCAGGAAAGACTGGGCAGGTTGATTAGATTGAGGCGGCCTGCTTTTTCAAAACTTGCGTATCCGTTCAGTTTCAGGCAGTTTTCTCCGCCGAGTCCCATGTGCGAGTGGCCGCTGAAATAAAAGACATTCTCGTATTTACCGAGGATTTCCTCGATTTCTCCGGATTTATCACCGATGCCGCCTTCCGCCGGGTCGGTTGCGGATTCATCGGCATCCCATGTTTTCGGAAGCCCGTGTTTTCCGTTAAGGCTCTGATGACAGAAAACGAAAATCGGTTTTCTTTTCCGGGCGGCGGATTCCGTCTCTTTTTTCAGCCAATGGATCTGTTCATCGCTGATCACGGCTTCGCATCCCGCTTCTCCCTCGTTGCCGCAAAAAATCAGAGGATAGCCGTTGATTGTATAGGAAAAATAGGGTTTTTCACGGCTCCTGCCGCATATCTTTTGATAATACGAACTATAGTTTTTTATGGCCTCGCTGTACCCGCCGTCATGCCATGCGTCATGATTGCCTATGGCAAGGATGATGTTCCCGGCGGGTTTGTATTTTTCAAAACATTCGAGTGTCAGATCCCAGTTTTCTTTTGTTCCGCGTGACGTGATATCGCCTGTAATGATAAACGCGTCGACAGGGGAAAGGCTGTTCTGTGACTCTTCGAGAGCCCGCATCAGGCAGTGTTGCGGCTGCTTCGGATCGGGATGTTCCGTATCGATATGCGTGTCGCTCACGATGGTGCAGTTCAGTCTGATGCCGTCATCAAGAGATTTCATTCTGTCCATTTCATTTCCTCGGCTTGGTTAGTAATATTTTAATTTATAATGTTTCCTTATTTGCTTTTTTTGACCATTCCAGGGCTTCGGCGATTCTTTGCTCATACCGGCAGTCGGGCATTGTTTTCAGGACATATTCATGTCTGCCGTTTGGATCACGGCAAAAAGAATTTTCACCGCTCTCCGGACAGACCGAGGCAAATCCTCTGACCGAAGTGTAACCCGCTTGTTCGAGCCCTTCGGCAGCCAGAATCATCAGCATGGGGTCCCACGAACACCGTCCTTTTTCGGATCCGTGATCTTTGAAAGCGAGCCAAAGCGGGTCGTTGAAGTCGGGGGAAGGACGGGTCATCACACTCTCTCCGATCTCATAACCGAGCAGCGTCAGAGGACAGGGCAGCAGTTCCAGCGCCTTCGATGCACCGCGCGAGGTTCGCAGGTTGCGGCAGAAATTATTTTCTCTTCCTTTCCCGTCGTTTTTCCAGTTGCCCGCCATCATCCATACGCGGCGGAGCTTTTTTTCGGCAAGCTCCTTTCCGCTCAGAGGTGAAAGATCGTCGGGCGGAGAGTTGAGCAGCGCGCATAAAACCTGCAGATATCCGATCTCAATGATCTCTGCCGTCCTGTCGGGGCTTTCGCTCAGCAGTCGCCGGTATAAGCGTACGCCGCTTTCACAGTCCTCGTTGCGAAGCACCGGGCAGTCGTTTCGTGCCATCCTTTCCTGATAGGGCGGACTTCCGCCGAAATCATTCGCTTCGGGATCGATCCCGACCGGCAAGATCAGACCTTCATGACGCAGAAAAACATCAAGGGAGGGAGCGGAATATTCCATACAGGCGTTGAGAACAACTCCCCGCAATGACCAGACACCCATCTTTGCCATGACACAGGCGATTCGGATCGCCGCGACATCATCGCAGTCGGTCCACCAGTCGGTACCGATAATCACATTTCGTTCCTGCACGGCTTACTCCTCCTCAAAATACATGCCGATCAGCTTCTCATAGTGTTTTGTTGCGGCATTATCGAACTTTTTTGCCGAAGAAGCCAGATCGTCCGACCCGCTTGCCAGCAAATTGGCGAAGAGATCGATATAATCCGCATACTTGAAGACGCGCGCAAAATTGATTTCCATGCCGTCCATAAGCAGGTTGAACATCTCGAGCGAATCTCCGTCGCGCAGAACCTTGTTTTCAAAGACGGTCTCGTATACAGCGGGGTAGACGTACTGATAGCTCTCGATGGCCAGCGCCTCGGTGACCGCACCGCTTTTGGTAGTGTCGGCGAGTATTTTCGGGATTCCGAGAAGACCGGTTCCCCCGGTGATCGTTGTGATGTAACTCTTTTGTTCGGTGTCATACTTCGGGAAGGGCAGCAGGCCGAAATCCGGGTCCATGCCGCGGAAGAATTGAAAAGAGTCGGTCAGGAATCCCGAATAGAAGAGCGCCTGTCCGTTGGCAAACATCTTCGCAAGATCATTTTCTTTGGAGTAATCGGTGATCAGATAGGACGAAGGTTCGGCCATCAGCGCGATGATCATCCCGAGGATCGTCTGGTTGCGGTCGCTCGGGAGGACGAGTTCAAAGGTGCCGTCTTCGTGTATATCGGCTGCCTTGGCGTTCATCGCCACCGAAAAGGCGACTCCCGAAGTTCCGTGTGAAGCAAGCAGTCCGTAGCCGTCGTTTTCGTCATAAACGCCGTTGCCGTCGATATCCGAACCGGCCGTTTTTATGGCAGCGGTGAAGTTGTCAAAGGTCCAGTTGTTGTCCCGGACCATATCGTAGAAGACGGGACAGTCGTATTTTTCGGCGATATCCTTGTTGAAATAGAGACAGTGCGAAAGCAGGACGCCGGTGAACGGAATGTAATTCATCTGCAGATAACATTGACCGTTCAGTGTCAGCGATTCGGTCGCCAGCTGATTCCACCAGGGCTGCGTGATGTCGATGACCGGAATTTCGTAATAGTTGGAAAGGAGACTGTTCGAGGCGAGTGAGGACACATCGTTGATATGTGCCCAGACAAGGTCATACGCACCGTCGGCAGAAGCAACCGATTTCTCGACAGTTCCGTAAACACTTCCTGAGGGGAGTATGCTTTCGATCATAATATTATACTGCTCTCCGACAATGAGATTGCGCTTATAAATGGTGTCGTTGATGAGTTCGCCGTTTTCACCGTCTGCGGTAAATTCATAGGATGGCAGATCACCGAGTTTGGCGTATTCGCGCTTGAGTATGTTGTAGACCGCGCCTTCGAAGTCGTATTCGCCGAGAATTTCGGATGAACGCAGAATCATTTCGCTGTCCGAGGCTTCGTTTGCAGGCTTTTCCGAAAGGGCGGATGTATTTTCGCCGGCGCTCTTCTGTGTGTCGGTACAGGACACTGCGGAAGCTGCCGTAAGTAAAAGGGCGCAGGCAGCTGCGGTCATCCGTAAAGAAAGCTTTTTCATTTTGTATTTCCTCCGTTATGCTTTTGCCGTCGGGATGTTTGCAAGAAACGCATCGGCCGGCACCGTTCTTTACGCGGGTTATCCTCGTCGGCAAAGAGGTTTCAAGCGGTATGTATTGTTTTCTTGCCGGGATTTTATTTTAAGATCCGTGATTTTCGTTTATGATATTCCCGCTTTATTATAGCATGATTTTTATAAAATGGTATGGAAAATAAAAAAATCCGGATCATTGGAATTTTTTCATTGAAAAACAGTTACCGGAACGGACTAAATATGCTATGGTGAAGTGAAATTTGCAACAAAAATCAACGGCGACGGGACCTATGTTGTCGAAAAGTCTGTTCCGTGGTTCACGCCCGATTATACGCCCAAAGCCGGCAATGTCATCGGCTTCAACGCCACTTTCGACAACGACATCGACGGGGACGGCGTGCGCGACTCGTGGATTGCCTGGGTTGAATGGACAGATAAACCTTATTGGGCGGCCGTAAAATGGCTGGGTTCGGTCACGCTCGTAGATGCGCCGGCGCCGGCGGTACAGGCGGAAGAAACCGCTGCCGTTGACGTAACTCCCGCCGAAACGGCTTCGCCTGTTGAAGATATTGCGGCGTCCGCTCCGCAGGCCTTCGATTTCATGACGGCTCCGGCGCTCATAGCGGTTCTTTCCGCCGGCATTTACACAGCAATACGGAAGAAACGCTGAAAAAAAACAAATATAAAAACGCAGTCCGCGGGTTTCATGATCCGCGGGCTTTTTTGATTATCTTTTTCGCGGTGTTGAAGCGGGAGAATAAACTCGTCTGCATCAACGCCGGATGTATATCGAATATCGTGTATTCATGCCGGAAATACGGTACGGGAAGATTGTTTTTTTTGTTGTAACAAAAGCCGTCTGCTTTTTTTGTCGTTTTAATTGATTTCGAACGGATGTCGTGCTATAATCTGATTATAGATGACATGGTTCGAAAATCTTTATCTTCGAAAGATTTCCCGCAAAATCGGAAAGACCGTGCATCGTATGTGAAAGGAGCGGAACATGGGATCTGATTTATTAAAGGGTGGTATTGCGGAACTGGCTGTCATCAAACAAAAGGTGACGGAATTAAACAGCTTCGCTGCGCAAAAAAAAGCGCTGGACGCCGAGGAACGCGAACTGCAGAAGAGTATAGAAAAAAAAGAAAAAGAGATCTCCGATGAAATCGTAAAAACCACGCGTCAGCGAAGGACACAGGTGGAGACAGCAGCTGACGAACAGATAAACGGCGTCAGGGAGAAACTGAAAAAAGTTCAGGCCGATAAGGAAAAAGTAAAAAAGCAGGCGGTCAGTCAGCGGATCGATACGGAAACAGCAGGTCACAGAAGCGAAGCGCAGGAACTCCGTCTCGGCGGGAAATCGGTTTTCAAACAGGAAAAAATACCCCTGTTATACAATAACCGTTTGTTTTTCGCGCTCTTTTTCCCGGGTGATATCCTCGATATCGGCATCATTCTGCTTTCGTTTGCCGTTGCGTTTTTTGTCATACCTTTCGGCGTGTATTATCTGCTGTTCAACGGGATGAATGCCCTGTTTCTGGCGCTGTGCTATATAGTCGCCATCGTTGTTTTCGGCGGAGCTTATCTTATTCTGGGGAAAACAAAATGCAGGCATCAGGAGGCGCTCGACAGGGTTCGCCGGATGCGCAAAGGAATACGGGACAGCAAAAGAAAGCAGCGGCAGATCAGCCGGCAGATTAAAAAAGACAAGGACGAGGGCAGTTATGGACTGGCGGATTTTGACCGCGAAATCGAAAGTCTGCAGCGTTCCGCCGATGAACTGCTGAAACAGAAAGAAAAAGCATTGTCGGATTTTGATACCGTAACCGCAGGAAGCATCAAAGATCAGATCACTGCAGGCTATGAAGCCGAATTAAGCGGGATGAAAGCCGGATACCGGCAGGTATTTGAAAAAAACAGGGAGAACCTGGACCTTCTGAATAATGCGGCGCTGTATATATCCGCCGAATATGAAGGTTATCTGGGCAAAGAAAACCTTTCGGTGGAAAAAATCGAAAAGATGGAAGAAATTATTAACAGCGGCAGCGCCGCGACAATAGAGGAAGCGATTGCTTTGATGTCGAAGAAGTAACGCCCCCCCTTTAACGGCATAAAATATCGCAGCGGGAAACGGTAAAAACATTTTGAATATCCTGATCATCGCATATCCCGCGGATACATTATAGGGGCTGCCCGCGCCGTTTGTGCAAAATAATATTAATTCTCAATAGAAACAACAGAATAATCTTGCAATTTATACCATAATATGATACAATGATACCAACGAAAAGAAGTTGGTGATTATAAATGTCAAGACCGCAAAAGTAATATAGTGAAGAACAAAAAGCCGAATTAATAAAGGCATATATCAGCAGCAGGGATGTAAAAGAACAAAAAAGACTGCTGTGTATAAAATTACGGGTATGTGAAAAATACAAATCGAATCAAATAGCCGAAATAACAGGATTTTCATCAACATATGTAGATGAAATCATAAGCCGATATAACAAACAGGGTCCGGATGAAATCAAATTAAAAAAACAAGTCGGTAACAGACGTAATATGTCCCGTGAAGCAGAGAAAGAATTTCTGCAGACGTTTGAGGAACAGGCAAAAGCCGGACAAATGCTGATCATAAGCGATATACATGCGGCATATGAAAAACGGGTCGGGAAACCGGTGTCTGTATCGACAGTATACAACCTGATGCACAGAAACGGCTGGCGCAAGGTAATGCCGCGTTCAAGACATCCGAAAAAAGCAAACGATGAAGCCATAGAGGCTTATAAAAAAAATCACTGACCATATAGATCATTTGGTGAAAATAACATGTGGAAAACTCGGTAAAAACTTCCGTCTGATGTTTCAGGACGAGGCCGGATTCGGTCGAATCAACAAACCCAAACGCTGCTGGTGTATGAAAAGGATGCGTCCCGTTGTGCCGTGCCACATGATCCGGGAATTCACTTATGCTTATGGTGCGGTATCTCCTTTTGACGGTGCTATGGTTTCGCTTTCTTTACCATATGCGAATTCAGTCTGTATGAATATCTTTCTGGATTTTGTATCGAAGCGTTATCCGGACGACTATATCCTAATGGTTGCCGATAATGCGGCATGGCACAGATCCAAAGGACTCATTATACCAAAAAACATTGAGATATATCCGCTGCTCCCATATACACCGGAACTGAATCCTATCGAAATGATTTGGGACGAGGTCAGAGAAAAAGGCTTCAGGAATGAACTCTTTCATACATTGAACGCCGTTCAGGTCAGACTTTGTGACACTTTATTATCTTTGGAACAAGACAAAGGCAGAGTCAAATCAATCACCAGCCGTAAATGGATTGTTTCTGCGCTTTCTATTGATAATTAGTATAAAACACTTGACAGGGAGTGACTTATATGATAGAATGTTCCAGTAACAGTCTAAATTCTGCGTGAAACAGTGTTCTATGAAACCAATTTATAACACACGTGGAATTTAGGTAATCCATAAAAATTATTTATTAAGGAAGTATTTGTTTTGAAAAGATACATATGTTTATTTTTATGCACTATAATGATATTATTTTGCATACCTCTTAATATTAATGCTGTAAATATAACGTATACACTTAATATTAAAAATTATTCTAATAACTTTATAACTAATGCAAATGTTGATTTATATACCTCATCCGGATCACATACACACCCAGTAGTTTCAAACGGCGTTTGCATTATGACTTTAACTCAGGGTGTTACTTATTATTTAAATGTTTATGCAAGTGGTTATGAAAGAGTACAAAGAACTTTTGTGGCAGCAGCGTCCGTCGCAAGTATATTTCTGCGAGAAACAGCTTATTACCCTACCTTTAACAATGATCCTTTAGGTAATTATTCACCGCCAAATCACGAATGGAATCAACACTTTGGTTGGAGATTGAATTCACTTCTTGATTATCATACTGGAGTTGATTATTCAAGAAAAGCTGATGGAACAAGATATGGAGATATGTCTCCTAAACCGGATGTATACAATTGTCATTATGGTAGAGTTAATAAAGCAGGATCTTTACAAGGTGTTGGATTTTTAATACAAGTTTATCATCTTTCTTATTATGCCAGTTATTTACATTTGCAAAGCGCAAATAAAGTAATAAATTCTTACATACCATCACTTGAAGTACTTAGTCAAGTAGGCACGATTCCTGGTGTAGATGCTTATCATCTACATTTTTCAGTATCTTCTGAATCCACTCTAGATAAAGATAATAGAAGCTTTAAAGATCCGTTAGTATTTATTGATTAAGGAGATATATGAAAAAAATGAAAAAAATAATTATACTTATAATATTAACCACTCTTTTAGTCAGTTGTAGTGAGAAAAATGCTTTGTTTGATAATATAACAGATACAGATTTTGTAAACCCAATAGAATCAAAAGATCCTCATGATATAGAAACAAATACTATATCCAATGAACTTGAAAGTGGTGGTTATACAAAATGTGTTATACATAATGAATCATACCATTTTATTGACATGGTTTTTGTAAATTATGTTGGAGTGGAAGCATATAATGAATGGATTGCATCGCTTGACGATTATGATATAGCTATTAGCACGGACGATGTATGTACGAGCGAATGGAATATTGTGGATATGATTAAATATTTTAATATTGATAAAGAAAATTTCTTTATCCTGTATAATAATAATCCTTGTTATTATTATACAATATATGATATTGATATTCTTTATGGCGGTGATGATAAAAAAATCGAAGAATTTTTCAAGAATTATGATTATAATGACTTTGAATACGCATGGCGTACAAGTGAATATGAATTTAAATTGATTCTCCAAGAAATTATAGATACTGTTAATCTAAATAATGGTGTAACTCCTGGAGATGTAAACCTGCGTCAGACCAATATTGCTAACCTTATAAATAAAAGCGGAATAAGTAGAGAAAATGCTGTAAATATACTTAACAATATTAATATAAAATATGATAGCAATTTAAACTACGATTTTGATAAAATCTATAATAATAATGAATCATTCTCTATTGATGATGCGATAAAAGTTGATGATTCTTTACGAATTTCAAAATAAAAATTCAATATAATGTGGATCCATATTTGTATCAAATTTATTGCGACTTGTAATAAATTGTAACAAAATAAAGTATTTAGCTATTGGTTCTATACCATTAACTCAGACTGTTAACTAAAGCCGTGATTTCAAGCGAAAGCGAGAGACCGCGGCTTAAACTTTTGTATAAGTGAAGCGAAAGCAACGTAAGCGGAAAGCAATGTAAGCGCAAAATGTAACCGCGTATAAACAAGATCTGAAAAATGTGCGAGAATAGACATGTCGAAAAAGTCTAATGGACTTATTCGAGTAATACTAAAATTAAATAGAAAACGCAGGAATGTATACTCTTGTTCCTGAGAGCCGCCTGTCCGGGCGTGACAGAGCCAAGGGACGTGCGGACAATTTGTTGGACCTTGCTTATTAAATATAATTTAGTAAGGTATGTGTTTTTAGATCCGTCGAGCCCGAGGCAGCAATGCCAGCCACCGCTGAAGGCGGCTTGCTCTTGACAGGTTGTCGGGAAAATGTTAACATGCGTAGTCCGACGGCGTGTAAGCATGCATGTGTTTCTGAGTCCGTTGTCGCCGTCGGCAGTTTCTGCCAACATTTTCCCGACGTTCTGTCAGGAGTGGCGACATTTTCAGCTAAGCAGCCAAACCGAGATTCCGACGATATTCAACCGGGCTCATAGCTCCAAGACTTATCTTGATGCGCTTTTCGTTGTACCATTTTATGTATGAATTCAATATTTCAATAAATTGCTCAATGGTTACTCCCACCCATGACCTGCCATAAAACATTTCGTTTTTCAACCGCCCGAAGAAACCTTCGCAAGCTGAATTGTCGGGTGAACACCCTTTCTTTGACATAGATCGTGTAAGACCGGCGTCAGTCATCCTTTCGATCCATCCGGGCCACCGATAATGACATCCTCTGTCCGAATGAACGACGGGATATTCGTTTTCTTTTAACGTTGATATAGCATTATCCAGCATGTAATTTACCAAATCTGCATCGGGGGATGTGCCGATTGACCAGGAAACAGCCATTCCGTCAAAACAATCAATCATCGGCGATAAATATATTTTTCCTGCCGGGATGCGGAATTCTGTAATATCTGTCAGCCATTTGGCATTGGGGATTTCCGAATGAAAGTTCCTGTCAACAACATTCTCAACAGCCGGGGTAATTTCTCCCTGATAAGAGTTATATTTCTTTTTCTTTACAATGAAAACCGCAAGATGTTCTTCCTGCATGATCTTCCGAATCACCTTCTCGGAAATAATCTTTTCGCTCTTCTTCACTTCTGTATGGATACGGCGATAGCCATATGCGTTGTAATTCTCAATAAAGATATTTTTAACTTTTATTCGTAACTCAGTATATTTATCCGGTGTATTTATGGTTCGTTCCTGATAGCAATAGCTGCTCTTTGCCATACTTAATATATCAAGCAGTGCTTTCAGCTGATATTTGTGGCGAAGGGCATCAATCAGTACGACTTTTTCGCGATTTGACAATGTTTTCAGACTGATGCCCCGGTCTTTTTTTAGAATTTCACCGGCTTTCTCCAGTATATCGCGTTCCATTTGAAGCCGGTATATATCTTTCTCCAGATCCTGTACCTGTTTCGCAAGAACCTCTTTCTCCGACCTTAATTTACTTAAACTCTCGACATCACCGATAACTGCGTCAGCGGGTTGAATGTCTTTTTTGCGCGGCATATGACTGTTGGTCTCCTGACCGAGCAATTTTCTTTTCCATGTATAAACAGTATTCGGATTGATACCATATTCTCCGGCTATTTCAGTGGGTGTGCTTTTACCGGTACAATAATCCTTCACTGCCTGTTCTTTTTGCTCTGTCGTACATTTTACCACAGAACCACCGGCTTTACAATGCCATTTGCGTTTGTCGCCCGGTAAGTCTGCATTAAGCCAGTCACTAAGCGCTGTTTTCTTTGGATACCCCAAAGCTTTTACCGTGCGTGATATGCTTCTTCCGTGTTCGAGATAATATGCAACGGCTGTTTCTCTTTGCTCCTTCGTATATTTTGAGTTGCGGATACTACGTTCACTGTATAATTTACCGGTTGCTATGTATTCTCTGTACCAGGTTGTAAGCATATTGCGCGATGGGTATCCCAATTCATGGATAACTGCCGAAGGACTGCAATCATATCGGATATATAACTGAACTGCTTTCATCCGCTCTTCGTATGTGTATGCAGGCATAAATATTCTCCCGTTCCTTTATTTTGGTCCAGGTTTTTGTCCGCATCCCCCTCATAATCTGCGGCGTTTCTGCATTTCCAGACGACCGTTTTTCCGGTATCCTCTAATTTACGGTTCAGGACATGCAGGTAGTCGTTTTCCTCACAGCTTGCCGCCATGCCGTAACAGCCGTGCCAGCCGATGTCGGGAGCAGGTGAATGCAGGGTGATACTGTTTCCGATATACAGAATTTTCATATGTTTCTTGTCTCCTTCCTGTAAAAAAATACAGTCTGATCGAAGCAAAACTCTTCATTTATTTAATAGTTTAATATATGCCGACGAATGAAAGAATGGGACAGACGCGGGAGTCCTCAATGCGGACACGGACTTCGGAGGTCGGGATGGGTGCAAAATGTGCGATCTTTTTGCGTCCGATGGTCGTGCCGGAAGCAACGGTTTTATATGAACCGCCGGGCAGTTTCGCTTCCACGGTATACCGCTCGACACGCTGGCTCATGGGAATATGCTCCTTCACGACCACGTGAGTGACCTTATGTTCCCCGTCCAGACGGAAAGTGAGTGTGACGGCATTGTCTCCGTCAAAGGGTTTATAATAGCTGTCGTAGGAATCGGTACGGACATTTTCGGCTGAATGATAGCCGTCGTCAAGGTCGGCAGTGATTTCCGCGGATTCCGCAAGATTCACGGCGAAGGTGCGGCGGATATAGTCCCCCATGTCACGCAGACGCTGTATGTCGGTTTCATGGAAACGTCCGCGGGTGTCCGGCGGAATGTTCAGCAGAAGGAGAGAATTTCCGCCGACGGTGCGGTACCAGATGTCGATGAGCGTTTCGGCGGAGTGGACACATTCGTCCTCGGAAGCGTGATAAAACCAGCCCGGACGGATGGACGTATCGGTTTCCGACGGGCTCCACGCAAATCCCGTTGCCCCTTCAATGACAGCACGGCTGCCGAGGTCATGTCCGGTTTCGGAGAGCTTCTTCCGGCGTTCCGCCGCTTCAACGGAAGGGACAAATCCGGTGGGGAGAACCGACCATTCGCTTTCACGGGTATTGCCCGCTTCGTTGCCGCACCAGCGGATATCGGGTCCGCAGATGGAAATGGCAGCGTCCGGCTGAAGCTTACGGATGAGGGTATAATAACGGTTCCAGTCGTATGCCTGACGTTTGCCGTTCGGACCTTCTCCGCAGGCTCCGTCAAACCATACGGAGAACAGTTCCCCGTAACGGGTGCAGAGTTCGGTGAGCTGGCGGCAGAAGAAATCGTCATAGGGTTTGCCTTCGCCGTAAACGGGAGCATTTCTGTCCCACGGAGAGAGATAAACGCCGAATTTCAGTCCTCCTCTGCGGCAGGCATCGCTGACTTCCCGCACAACGTCGCCCTTTCCGTCCCTGAACGGACTGTTTCGGACACAGTGTTCGGTGGTTTCGGTCGGCCAGAGACAGAAGCCGTCGTGATGCTTGCAGGTGAGGATGAGCCCTTTGGCA
The DNA here is from genome assembly GCA_964628455.1 of uncultured Lachnospiraceae bacterium. Taxonomy (GTDB): domain Bacteria; phylum Bacillota; class Clostridia; order Oscillospirales; family CAG-272; genus JAQVWU01. Next base: position 16,746 of record CAZVPD010000008.1, on the reverse strand, counting down.
CCGGCACTTCTGAGAGCGTCCGCCCACTGGCCGGCTTCAAAGTCGGTGGGGTTGAAAACGGCTTCGTCCTCTGTTCCGTCCCCCCATTCCTTGTTTGTGAAGGTGTTGACCGTGAAATGTGCGAATGCGTAAAATTCCATCTGCTCGACAGCCAACTGTCTGGGCGAAGGATGGCATTTCACCGGCTCACGGTCGGTCTGATAATTGAGATACATGGTAACCTCCTGTTGCTGCTATTATTAAATGTGAGTTCGATATAAAGAAACGGAAATAAAAAGGAAAATCCGGTCCGAATATGATAAAATGGTCATAACCGCAAAACCGTCATATCAAAAAAGGAGGATTTTCTCCGTCATGTTTCCCGCAGTTGCTTCATCGAAATCATGCCGTCGATTCTTCCTCCGCTTTCATTATACACCATGGGAAAACCTCTTGGCAAGTCCTGCGGTATAAATTTTATAGATTCCGGCGTTTATGACATGGGATTCGAATTCATACATAGAATAGGCATCCCGGACGGAATCTTACCCGGCTGCCTGACGGCGCCGCGCGAATCTGATGGAGGGTGTTTCATGACTGCACATTTCTTGACAGTTCCACTCATCGAACTCACGTTAATTTAAACAAAAACGATCATTCGGATAAATCTTCTTTTATAAAAAAAAAATATTTTAATTACTGTTGAATTTTCCCCATGGCTGTTGTATAATTCATTTTATAAACGTTTGCGGCAATACGGTGCGGCGCCGTCTGAAAGATCTCCGGATTTCAATGAGATGCCGGAGTATGAAAACGTTATTTATTCGGGAGGTATAAGGGCGATGGCAAAAAAATGGTTGTCGGTTTTATGCGTGATCATGCTGATTTCGATGGTTATTCCGCCTTTTGAATCGAATGCGGCGCGGCTGACCGCGCCCGCGTCCGTCGAAAACGTTTCCTACAGATACAGCAAACGGGTGAAATTCATCGACATGTCCGGTGTGTCGGTTGCCGGTGATTCTCTTATAATTCCCGGTACTTCCCTTTCGGCCGGAGATATCATCGTTGATGAAAACGGACGGAAAAGTCTTAAGATAATCGGGGTCAACGCGGACGGCACATATATAACCGCACGGCCTTCCATGTATGATTTATTCAGCGAATTTACAATTCCGCGTCAGGTCATTCAGCCGAATGATGCCAATATTATCGAATACGGCATCGGGAGAATATCGGTTTCCGAATATGCCGAGATCCTTACGGGTAAAACCGGCACCGGAAAACTCATGAAGGGCGATGTTCCTTCGGCCGATATGCAGAAAATGTATAAAATTTTCGAAAAATCGAATTCGGGAATATACCGTTTCAACGGAGATTACACGTTTTCTTCATTCGCTTCGGACGACGGTTCTTCGGATATAAAACTTCATCTGGAAGGTGCGGTCGGTGTCAGTCCGGGTATTGTTGCCAAATACTCGTTGTCGGGCGGGTATGAATTCGGATTTGTCGACGCGGCTCAGTTCATCGACCTTAAAGCGATGCTCGATGTCAAGATCGAGAGGGAGATGTATTGCCCGGTGTTTGCCATTGATCTTCCGATACCGAAACTGGGTGCCGTACGCGCCGGGATTTATCTGGTGCTCGACGTTGACGGCGATATAACGCTGACCGTCAAAGCGGAGGAAGGGATCATAACGACGGCAAGCATTTACGGAAACACGAAATTCGGTATTCCCACTTCATTCCATATAAAAAAGGATTTCGATTCTTTCAGCGGCGCTGAATGCGATCCGATGGGATATATTCATGCGGGTTTTTATATTACTCCCCTTATTCAGCTTGAGATCCTCGGTGTCGATGTCTTTGACGCTCAGCTTCGTCTCGGATTCTATGCATATGCGGATTTTACCGAAACGACCCTGAATTACGGTGTTGATTTTGTCCTTCATGCTTTTGTCACCGTTCTGGACGAACGGATGACGCTGATCAGAAAGCATGTGCCGATTATAGAACGCAGCAAGACCATGCGTCCGCAGGATCGTGTGATCTTTTATTTCAGCCGCCTGTGCAGTTATCAGGACCGGATAAATGTTGCCGCCTTCACCGGACGTCCGGTCGGATCAGCGGAACCCTATGCGGATCCTTTCAGCGACAAGCTGCCTTTTGCGGACCAGAAACTGGAAGCCTGGTATTATTCTTCCCTGAATGATCCGCAGGACGGCAATAATCCGAATCCGACAAAAACAATAACGGTAACGACCGATTCCGCCGGCTGTGCTTCGATTGATTTCAAAGCTTTCGGAATCGATGTCTCGAAGGGAGATACGGTCGTGATAAAAGCGCCGGGGTGTACCGGTCAAACGGATTTGATTCCCGCCGTCAATCCTTTTCTTATATATGACAGGTATTTGGGGTCCGACGGCCTTAAAGGCGACTTTTTCAATGATACCGTTGAATTTGAAACGCCGTCAGGCAGGGACCTGACTGAACTGGATGTCCCGAATGCCGCGGTGGAATTTACGGTCAAGCCGCGAATTTATTATGAAGGTCCTGTCACGGTCTATTCGACGGATATAAAATCTAAAGTTACGGAAAAAGCGGTTTTCAATGCCGTGAAAGATGTCTTGAGTTATACGCTCAAAAAAACAGGTCTGAACCTGATCTCCCGAAACGCTTATGACATAAAACCGAACTGCGAACTTAAGTGGCGGATTGCGGAAAGCGGTTATATTTACGGCACGGCCGTTCCTTCGGGTGCCGGCGGACCCGTCACCGTCCATAATATATCGGTACATCGTCTTTCCTTCGACTGGATTGTGCCTATTGTGGATTACAGCGGTAAATCAGTCGGTATGCAGCATAATGTGACGCTTCAGCTCATTGCCGTAAACAAAGGGGGCAGCAAACCGTATACCGGCACGGCTGACCTGTATGTGGCTCTCGGGGAAGTGCCGGCCGGCTATGTTCAGGGAGCTCTTCCGCCGAGAGATTTGGGATACGTTCATTTCCCCGCAGCGGATATCCGTTATCCCGGTCACTTCGAATATTATCGTGATGCTGCGTTTCCAGTCCTTCTGTATCAGGCTGAAAACTTGCCGGATCTTGTTCTCGGCTCCGCGGTCGGCAGCAGTGCCGGAACGAGTACCGAAGCATGCTATCGCTGGCGCTGGGAAGAAATAAAACCGGGCATCCCCGCGGTGGTCACGGTAAAGAAGCCGGTCAGTATCAAAAGTCCCTCGGGTGTTCCCGTTACGGTTTATAAGGATGTCGAAGTTCCGAACATTATTTATAAAACGCCGGATTTTCGTCTTTTAGTCGGATTTTCGGATATAAAATCTTCATTTCTTGTTACCTCCCCTTCAGCGGGAGCAGGAGTTCCGTCAGACGAAGTTGATGCGGTTTCAAGAAGCATTTATCAGATGCGCCATATTGTCTCCGGTATGTCGGTATCGGGAATTCCGTTGCCCGACCCGTCTTTTTCTCCGCCTGCGCCTGTTATTTATGATTTTGAAGAACTGACTCCCGGAACTGTCGGTGAGTTTGATATAAAATTTCAACTCGCGGAGATGTTGAAATATGACAGTTTTGTTGTCAATCCTTTATCCGGCTTATCCATGGTTCATGCGAGTCCGTCGCCTTAAAACGAAAATCCGTATACAGTATATATCTCGTCAGCGAAAAAGTATATCGCAGGGATTTTCGCGGTATAATCAGTTTATAAAAATTCAGACCGGTTTAATAAAAAGCCGGACTGAAACATGATTTTTTCGTTTTTGCCTGTTTGGACAGTGATTAAGCAGGCCGTCCGCTTCTGTTTGCATATTATGCTGACGGATTATTAGCATTTATATATTCCGGTTATTTTTTCAGCGTTTTTTTATATACTTCCATCAGTTCCGTAAATTTTACGCTGTCCCCTCCGGTGTCGGGGTGGTATATTTTTGCGAGTTCGCGAAATCTTCGCTTTATTTCTTTTTCATCGGCGTCTTTCGGCAGACTCGTTTTAAATAATGTTTGCGGATCTGTATCCGCTAAGTCTCGTGCCGTGTTTATGCTGTAGATCGCATTGTATAAAAATGACAGGTACTCGCCGGCTGAGGCTCTGTATTCCTCCCGTGTCATGGAAGCGAGTGCTTCCGGTGTGTATTTTGCCTTGCCGGCTTTCCCGTCGTGAAGGTCGAAAAAACTGTCCCAGATGAGCGTCTGATTCGGCTGTTCCCTTCCGCCGAAACGCAGGGAGATCTCCAGCTTTTTTAAATTCCGCAGTTTGTGTTTTATTTCTTTATAATCCGTCGGACTCGCCTGCCTTTCGCGGTATTTACGGCTGCCGATCCGTAAACGGTTTCCGAAATTCGGCTGAATAAAACATATTTCCGCCGGTGACCGAAAGCACGGAAATATGCGGATATAACAAACAGATTGTATTCAGGTGATAATATAATGGTTTTTATTTCTCTGTATGACAATTTATAAAAAGGGGTGTTTGCGGTGCCGGGATCGGATCAGGTTATAATAAGAAGTTATCGTCCCGAAGACCTTGACTGGGTCGTTGACCGCCATTTCGAACTCTATCATACCGAACATGGTTTTGACGAAACCTTTCGCGCTTATGTTGCGGAACCTGTCGGGCGCTTCGGTAGGATGGCGGATCCCGGAAGGGAAAATCTTTGGGTCGCGGAAGCGCAGGGCAGGCGGATCGGAATGATTGCGATTGTCCGTGCCGGCGAAAAGATCGCGCAGCTCAGATGGTTTCTGGTGGAACCCGAAATGCGCGGGTTGGGAATCGGCGGAAGGCTTATCGCCGCTGCTGTCGGTTTCTGTAAAGAAACCGGGTTCCGGCATGTGTTTTTATGGACC
>CAZVPD010000008.1:0-11900 GCA_964628455.1 uncultured Lachnospiraceae bacterium | reverse complement strand
TAGGCTTAACGGCAGCGCCACCTGTTTGCCTTCCGCAAGAGCGGTCTGAATCAACTGGCAAAGATCCACTTCATTATTACAGGGAGCATAAGCCATAAGCACCCGTGCTTTTTGGTAAAGCGGATCCGCTAAAAGATGTTCCGTAATCCGTCGGCTTCTCTTTGCCACTTCGGCTGCCGAAAGCTGCCGGCGCTCAGCTAAGATGGTTTTTGCTGGAACCCGAAATGCGCGGGTTCGGGATCGGCAAAATGCTGATCGGGACCGCTGTCGGTTTCTGTAAAGAAACCGGGTTCCGGCATGTGTTTTTATGGACCGTGAGTACGATGGCGGGCGCCAGAAAACTGTACCGCTCCTTCGGCTTCGTGATGCCCGAAGCGTCGGAACGTATGCTCTGGGGGGTTGTGCGGACCGAGGAGCGCTGGGATCTGGATCTTGGTGAAAAACCGGAATGACGGTATCCGGTCCGGCCGGTATCGGGAACGCGGAGTTTATGATAAGCCGAATTTTTTGATTTATGATTACGCTGGCCGCTTTGATATGAGTGTTTCTTTGAAAGGCAGGGACTATGAGGCAGAAAGTCAGAAGAGTGATTGTTTTCTGTTCGCTTATGTTGTTTCCCGTAACGCTTAATTTTATGTCGCCTTATGTGTCGCTTGACGGGGCAATGGCAGGAGTGCTTTCCGGAAGCATGCTGCTGTTTTTTTCCCTGTTTGTCTCGGGATTGTTTTTCGGTCGCACCTGGTGCGCCTGGCTGTGTCCCATGGCCGGATTAAGCGAATATGCCGCGATGGTAAACGGCAGAAACGTGTATGTGAAAAAGCTGAGGATAGTCCGTTATTCGGTTTTTGCTGTTTGGGCAGGATTGGTTGTCCTGATGTTTGTCATGGCAGGGGGGATAAAGGGCATCGACCCCCTGCGCCTGACCGAGAGCGGTGTTTCGGTGGATGAACCGTTTAAATATATCATTTATTACACGGTTCTCGCGGTATTTGCCGTACTCACGCTGGTTTTGGGCAAGCGCGGCGCCTGCCACAGCATCTGCTGGATGTCGCCGTTCTTGACCGCCGGCTATCATATCGGAAGACTGCTTAAAACGCCCCGGCTCAGGATCATTGCCGACGGCCGGAAGTGTGTCGCGTGCGGCGTCTGCATCGGAAAATGTCCGATGAGCATTGACGTCTGTTCTGCCGTTAAAGACGAGTATATAAAAACTTCGGATTGCATATTATGCGGCAGGTGTGTTGACGGATGCCCTGAAAAAGTTCTGAGATACGGAATAAAACAATAATAATGCCATATGTGTCCTTTCCGGCTTTTTGTCCGGTATAAGTCTCTTGCTTTGGAGATAGGCATATTTTTGATGTTGCCGGTTACTGTATACCGGAAAACTTTATTTTATTGTTTTCTTATCATTCGTAATTGTTGAAATATTCAAAAATAGCATCGTATTGCTTTAGGATCGATTTTTCGTTTTTGGCATAATACGACGCGATGTCTTTCGATTTCTGCGTTATCAGGGTTTGGATGATGAAGGAGCAGCCTCTGGTCCCGTCATATACGAAACCGAAATCGAACACGCGTCCCGCGGTGATCAGGTCCAGCATTCCGATGGATTCTTCGTCACGGGTATATTTGTATTTCAGCGCTATTTCGTAAAAGGCGGGTACCACGCTGCGCCAGCTTTCGGCATTCAGCGCTTCGGTGATAATGCCTGTTTTTTCTTTGTTTTGAACGGTCTTCGGGACCATCAGCGCCTCGAAATTTCCGTCGCACATGGTCAGATATTCTTTCTGTTCTTCGTTCCATTTGGGATATGGGATGATGCCGTATTCGTCTTTCATGTCGCGGAAATTATTGACGGCCATATTGAAAAAGCCGTTGGCAAAAACCGCCTGACTGTTGGCGAACAGGTCGCGCGCCAGACCGTGCGCGCTGTCGCCGTAAGGCGAATCATATTTCAGGGTGGTCATGCTCCCTTCGGTTTCGTAGATATAGCTGTAGATCCTATCCATGACCGAAACCAGTTTGTCTGTCATATAGGTCAGTTCCATTTCACCGCCGGGATTTTGGGTGTATATTTTATTTCCGAATGCCCAGAAATAGGTAAGGTTGTTGCTGTACGGATTTGTCACAAAGCCGTAGAGATCCTCCGTGTCTTTTTCGTTGTTCATATTCAGGTCGGAATAAATACCTGCTGATAATTCCGCCAGTTTATCGATGGTCCAGCCGCCGCTGAGAACGGTGTCGTATACTCCGGTGATTCCGTAGTTTTCCGCCAGATTTTTATTGAAAAACATACAGTATGTCTGAGAGATCGAAGACAGCGACGCGTCCCCTACCGCTATCAGCGTGATGCCGTTATAAGTCAGATCTTCCGTAGTGCTGTCAGACCACCAGTCGCGGCTGAAATCCACATGGGGTATACCGTTCCATTTCATATAGATATCCGAAAGAGTTGACTGTCCTGCGCTGATCACATGAAAAGCCGCCAGATCGTAGACGTCGTCGCCGGCTGAGACGGTATCGGTCAGATGGGCGGCAACAGCTTCACGGAAATCATATTTTATCTGTATATTATATCTCTCGTTGATGGTCCGGTCGCGGTTATAAACGGCGCTGTCAATAACGTCGCCGCTGTCGGATTCCACATACCAGTAATTTTCGAAGATTTTTGTGTTTGCGTTTGTTTCAGCCAGGATTGTAAACGGTTCTTTACCGAAATCGGTTTCGGGCAGTCCGTCGGAAACCCCCTGACGTCCGGTATCGGCGGTTTCCGAATCCTGAAAATCACTTGCGATGGTTGTTTCGGCGTTTTCATTCGCTGTGCCGCCGTCCGAACAGGACGGCAGCAGACCGTAATTTACCGCAAGGAGAAGAAGCAGTGCGACGATCCTTAACGTTGCTTTTTTAGACATAACGGTAACCTCCTGTATGTTTATAATTTACTGGAAAAATCAAAACGTCCTTTGATTCCGGTCAGGATCCCGTTTGCGGGCAGCGCAATGTGTTTCCTGCCGTTGATCTCCGCGGTCCGCCGGCTGTTAAGGACCTCGTCGGGTAAGGTCAGCTCCGCCGTATATTCCGGCGGAACTTCCAGATGCAGGTTGAATGCATCTTTTGTATTGTTCCAGCGCAGCGAACAGACGCCCTCTCCGGCGGTTATAAACCCTTTCGCCCATTTCAGATGAAGCGGATGGGGTGTGATATCGATCGTACGGTTGACGGCGTCGGGTATATGCAGTCCCAGGAGTTCGCGCTCGAGTATCATGCCGAACCAGGATACAAAACTGTGCGACATGGACGAATCACGGGACCATCCCTCCCATAACGTACCCGGGCCGTTGTCGATCATATACAGCGAAAAAGCCTTGATTTCATCAAGAAGCTTTTTGATCTCACCGTATTTCGCCAGCACCTCTATTCTTATATTTGTACCCATGTGAAAATCGGAAGTCAAATAGAATCTGGTGTTGGAGATCGGCACGGACGGTGCGCGGCCGAAACAGTCCAGCAGAAAACGATAATAGCACGGAGCTTCTTCGCGTGTGACCAGGTCGGTCTGCATGATGTAGTACTGGGCTGCTTCCGATGAGTATCCGTTGCGGGTGATGTTGCCCGCGTCGTCCATCTGGAATGCGTCGGAAGGAAGCGACAGGTTGTTTTCACGGTCCGTAAACGACACCGCTTTTTTTAATACAGCGCGGATTTTTTCGGCGTTTTCCGTCCATGCGGCGTTTTTATAGTGATCGCCGAGTTGCTTCAGCGCGAGTGCGTACATCGCGTTTGTCGGAACCGATATCGGTCGGTTATAGGGTACATGCTGCCTGTCCTCCGGAGTTCCCGACGTTGTTCCGTCCGCGTAAACGATCCGGTCCAGGTTTTCAAGCAGGCCGGACTTATTCCGGTATTTTTCGAGTGTGGAAACCGTCCATTCGACCATCGGCCTGTGTTTATCCAAAAAATCCGCGTCTGCCGTTCGCCTGTAATACTGGTACAGCTCCAGCAGAAACATGATGGTCCAGTTGTGTATGTCGCATTTTCCGCCGGCGGGATATACGCCCGGATGGACGTCGCAGTATTTGGGAACAGACGGGGCCAGCATGTTTTCAAGATGACATTTTTCGACCGATTCGTCTCCGAGAAACATGCGAGCTGCCTGCGATGTCCAATAAGCGTCAGCTGCCCAGCCTCCGCGCTCCCTGCCGGAACAGTCCATGAAGATATCGAAAGCGCTGCCCGGAACGGCATTCCTGCAGGCGGTGTATATCCTGTTGATGTCGGCATCGTCGCAGCTGAAAAAGCCGCCGTACAGGTCTTTGATTGCGCAGGAACGTATATAGATATCCGACAGAATATAATGCGGACAGTTTTTGATTCCGATCCTCACGTAACGGAGTGCATAAGGCTCGAAACTCTCGAACCGGTGGCGCCCTTTTTTCAGCTGCAGTGTTATCTTTACATGGCTGTAGGAGCAGAAGCTTTCCGGTTCACCTGTCTGCTCCGCAAGTTTTTCGGGGAAAAGGATTTCGGCCTCGGCATCGCCGTCGACCGTGATGTCGATCCCGATAAATCCCGCCTGCAGCGTGCCCGCGTCAAAATCAACCGAGTTTCGGTCTGCCGCATATATTTCGGCCTTGTCTGTCAGCAGGGCGCGGCCGGCCCCTTCGGTATGGATCAGCCGGAAGCATCTGCTGATATGAAAATCCGGAAAAGCCGCGGTTCGCGGCAGATAGGTGACCGGATCCGCTGTTTCTTCGGCCGTAACGCTTTCGGGAAGATGGTCTCCTGTCCGCCATGCATGACAGTCCGGAGTCAGCCTGTATGCTTCGGAACTGAACCGCGCTCCCGAATAGTCGGGCGTGTCCCGCAGCTTTTCTGTTATCATAAAAGTATGCCAGTTTATGTCCGTATGATCGAGGACCGTTTCTCCGGCGGATATCTCGGCTGCGAAAAATCCGTTTTCGCCCGTGCCGCAAAGGGCCTGTTTGGTATAACAGACGACTTCAGCCGCAAAATGATTGGTCCCTGTCCGCAAATACGGGGTTATGTCGATTTCATCGATTCTGGCATGCTCGTGTGCGGCCCTTGCGGGGCCGTAGGAAACAAAAACGCCGTTGATGTAAAGTTTATAGAATGTCCTCGCCGCGATATTCGCTTTTACCGATTCCGGCACAGCCGGCAGATTGACCGGACGGTAAAAACCCGCGAAAATGTTATTGAGTCCGCACGTTCCGGAAGGGAATATTTTTTTCGCTTTCCTGAATATCACATCCGTACTCCTGTCGCAATTTTATTGTTTACTTGTTATCTGAATTATATAACGTAAGGAATATATTGTCAATGAGTATTCGCAAATAGTTTTTTATGTTGAAAAAAACACAACGGCGCCGTCACTTTTTATGTGATTGCGCCGTTGTGCTTTATTGGTTATCGGAGATCGGAGATCAGCCGGTGTATTTTTCTGTCACGGTCTGATAATATTTGTCATAGGATTTCGCTATTTTGTCGACCTGTTTGGCAACGCTGCTTGCGTAATCCTTTTTGGGACTGTAAAGAACTTCGCCCATAAAGCTGCCTGCGCTGGAACCGACGTTGAAATTAAGTCCCATGTCATAAACCAGCCCCGACAGGATGATGTCGAGCATGTCGCATGAATCCTGATCGCGCGAAACTTTATTGCTGAGCACATTGTCGTAATAGACAGGGACCACGTCGCTGTATCCCGTGGCGGACATGGATTCCATAACGATTCCGGTTTTATCGAGTTGTTCTTCGGTTGCCGTCACCGGTATGCAGTACATGCCGGTCCATGAGTTGGTTACGTATTTCCCCTGCGCTTCGTCGTATTTCGGAAGCGGCAGGATCCCGTATTCGACTTCGCAGTCACGGAGCTTTTCGCAGCTGAAGAGGTTCCACTGACAGAACAGCACGCGCCCCGATGCGATGCCTATATGCGGGATATTCGCCGTTTCCGTGATGTTGCCGTCGTAACAGTAGGTTTTGTCACCCGTAAACAGCAGGCTGTATATTTTATCGAAAATACCGAACATTTTTTCGGAATCGATATTGACCGTCGGATATCCGTTTTCGTCAAGTTTGATCGTTACTTCGTCGCACGCATACATAAGCGCCGGGATCTGCCAGTGGATGCCGTATTCCAGGCCGAACTGGTCGTCTTTGGTAAACTCCCCGTCGCCGTTTAAGTCGGCGGCAGCGGCTTCGGCCAGTTCGGAGAGTTTTTCAAATGTCCAGGCCCCGCTTCGCACCAGCTCATAGGGATCGGCAAGATTATAGCTTTCAAGCATGGTTTTGTTGAACAGCAGGACCAGCGGGTCCTGGATAGACGCGCTTCCTGCGGCATAGAATTTTTTATTCGCTATATTCAGGTTTTGTATGACCGACCGGTTCCACCACGGCTGTTCGAAATCGATATGCGGCACATGGGTCCATTCGGTGACCAGAGCATCGGAAATGATCGTCGAGACGTTTGCGATCACATGCGTAAAGTATACGTCCGCGGCGCTTTCTCCGGCCATGACCGCCTTTTTCATAAATTCATATGTGGTGTTCCACGAATCGCCGATGATAAATTTGAAAGCCGTGTTGTATTTCTGCTCGATCTTAAGGTTCCGGTTGTAAACGGCGTCATTGAAAGTTTCTCCGTTCACCTCTGCGGCATATGTCCCTTTATCCACCGGGCTGTCCGGGTTGGGCGGGATATAAACCGTAAAATTTTCTCCGGCAAAGTCCCGTTCGGGGAGCAGATCGAAAATCGTTTGTTCGGTTTCCGCTGCGGTTTGCGCGCCGGTCACGGTCGTTTCGTTGTTTTGTACATCCGGCGCCTGCGAACAGGACATAAAAACGATGGCGCAAAGCGTGAACAGCAGGATGGTTTCGGCTTTTTTCATGGATGCTGCCTCTTTCGGTCGTTTATTTATTAGGATGATTCGGATATTGGTTTTATGCGCTCCACTCTTCGATCTGTTTGACGAACTTATCGAGTGCCGTTCCGAGCGCCTTCTCATGCTTGGCGTAAAAAGACGCGATATCGGATTTGCCGGTAGCCGTGATACGCAGAAAATTATCGTTGAAAGTGGCAAGCCCGTAAATATCCCCCAGATCGTAGACACGGCATTTTACGATGATATCGAGCATATCGGTGCTTTCCGCGTCGCGTGTGAATTTGTCTTTGATCACGACGTCGTAAAAAGCGGGCTGGACCGTATAGCACGATTCTGCCGCGAGTGCTTCAAGCAGGATCCCAGTGCGTTCGGCATCCCCCGTTACGATCGGCACGCTCAGATAACCGCCTCCGAACGCCGAGACGGTGCAGCCGTATTCTTCCTGTTCTTCCTTGTATTTCGGTATCGGAACAATGCCGAAATCGGCTTCCATATTGCGCAGGTTCATGGTTTCGGTGATCCGTTCTATATAGAAAAGCGACTGATTGGCTGCAAACATCTTGACAAGCGAATTTCCGCTGCTTGTCGGCTTCAGCCATGCATTATAGTAAAGCTGTTCGTCATACATCAGTTTTTCGAGGATATCGATGACCATCGAATAGTTTTTTTCGGTATTGAATGCGATATACGGGTAATTATCCGCGTCTTTTAAAATATAACGGCCGCCGCCCCCGTGAAAAAGCATATAAACGGGGTCGTCTCCGCCTATCGCGCCGAACCGGTCCTTATCGTCGTAAACGGAATTTCCGTCGATGTCTGCCGTTACGGATTTGCCCAGTTCGACAAGTTTGTCAAATGTCCAGGTGTTCCGACAGATATGCTCGTAGATGCTTGAAATATTGAAATCCGCGGCGACTGCCTTATTGAAATAAATGCATGATGTCGCGCTTTTGTCGAGAACGGTAATATCCGATGTCACGAAATGCAGCACTTTCCCGACTGTCAGGCTGTCAACAGCTTTTTGATCCCACCAGGGATTGGATAAATTCAGATATGGTATCTCAAGAAGATTGTAAAAGAGATTCATGCTGTAAATAGCTGCGATGTCATGGCCCATGCTGTATACTCCGGTATATGCGTCCTCACCCGCTTTCACCACTTTGTTGTATGTTGCGCGGCAAGCCTGATATTCTTGGTATTCGACGTCGATCAGACAGTTATAACGGTCCTTGATGACCTCGTTCCGCATATAGACGGCATCGTTTACCACTTCCCCGTCCATTTCCGCGACCGCTATATCGTCCCATTTACGCCATCCTTCGATGTTCCAGTGCAGAAAAACAAAATTATGACCTTCAAAATCGGCATCAGGCAGTTCGGGGTATAAACGGGTCTCTTCCGCTTCCGTGCTTTCTGCGGACGTGGCGGAATCGGCAGCTGTATCGTTTTCTTTGCTGCCGCCGCATCCCGTAAAAGGCAGGAGGATACAGAATATTAAAAATGCCGCTGTTGTTTTACGTAACATAATAAACACCCCTTTGTTTCGGTTTACGCATGTCGGTTAATATCTGAGCGGGGAAATACAACGGTTCTCGCTTGACAGTTGTTACGGTTATTATAACATTCTGTGAACATTATGTCAATCTGTTTTTCAGTCGGTACGGACAGGGCTTAAGGCATCCTTCCGGATTTGTCGCTTTTTTTATTTTACTTTTTTGATCACAAGGATCTCGCTGGTCATCTTTCCCGCAAGGCGGACTCCGATGCCTTCGGACAGCAGCCGGTGGCTATCGGCTGTATAATTTTCTTCCGGCCCCCTGTTGTCGCTGTAAACCTCGCATGTGCCCGACGCGCTTAATCCTCTCGGATATACGCGGTAATTCCCGTCTTCCGCTCCTTCGAGGCGGAACAGTTCGATGATGGACTTATCCCCTTCGGGCGTGCATAATTCCAGAACAAGCCACTCCCCCTTTTGCATATAGTTTTCCGGCGGGGTATGGTGGTATATGAGGCAGGTATCGAGCATCGGCCTGATTTCTTCGCGGTAAAGCCTGAGCGCTTTGTGCCATGCGCGCAGGCAGACCGGATGGATGTGTTCTTTTTTGTCGGCTATTCCCGATATTTCGGGACGTCCGATCAGGGAGGAGCGCGCCGCGAAATCAGCGTCTGTCTGATGGCGCATAAAAGCGCCGGTGATGGAGAGCAGCTGCTCGGGCGCCAGGGCATACGACATGCCGTAAACGGTGCGCAGCTGAGCTTCCGGTGCGAAGTTGTCTGTCGCCTGCATCCAGTCAAACCGCCGCATCATCCCGAGGTCGCTGCGGCCTCCCCCGCCGGAACAGTTCTCAAAATAAAGGCCGGGATTTTCTTTGCGGATCCGTTCGAAGATCGCGTATAATTTCTCGAAGTAAAGCCATGATGTGCCTTCGATTCCTTCCTCGGTTTCGCTTTCCGACGGCTCCTTGAGCCCGCCGTCTATGCGGAAAAGATCGAGCTTGTATTTTCTGATGATGCCGGTTATAGAGTTGTATACATATTCCCCGCATTCCGGCTTGAGCAGATTGAGCGTCGGCAGATTCCGGTTGTATGCGCGAATAAACCAGTCGGGATGTTCCGCCGCAAGCTCCGAAGCGAAGTCCATTCCTTCCGCTTCCATCCACAGGCCGCACTTCATTCCGAGTTCTCTTGCGTGCCCGAAGACTTTCGCCAAACCGTCGTCGCCGTCTCCGAGAAGTTCGTGCTCGTACCAGTCGCCCCGCTGCATGTGCCATCCTTTGGAAGCGGAGCCGAACCAGCCCGCGTCAACCACGAAGATCTCAGCTCCGGCCGCGGCTGCTATGTCGGCTTCGTCATACAATTTTTGAAAGGCGATCTGGCAGTTGTCCGTCATGGCCGAATGGTTGTATTCGATGGGAAACCGGACCTCCTGGCTGCGCTCCGGCATCACCGAGATTCGTATGTGCCTGTTGAAGGCGTTGACGCATGTGTCGGCATCGCCGTAGAACTGGCCGAAGTGTATCTGCGGTGAGACGACGCGTTCTCCGGGCTTTACCGTCCGGTATGTGGCGCGTCTGTCCGCTCCCGCTTTGAAATGGATATAATCGGCATTGGATACATGCCTTGCGTATAAATACTCGCCGCATTTCGTGAATTCCGCCTGCGTCATCATGGAGGTTTCGATATGGATGACGGTATACAGGCAGGAGACGTCATCCCGCAGCATGTAGGACGGCGGATTGAAGACCGCCCTTTCAAAACCGAATTTCAAAGTCCCTTTCGGAAGCTGCTGCCACATGAATTCGCCTTCTCCGAGATAATGGTTGTCTCTGAAGCTGCCTATCTCGTGCTTCGGCCGCAGGTGTTCCGCCGTAAAGCAGTTGCCGGGCGTTTCCCTGTAAAGTATGCCCGCCAGCGGGAATATACCCGTAACGGCAAAGGATTTTTGACCTGCGTTTTCGATTTCCAGCCGGCGGACCAGTATGCCGGTGTTGTCGTTTTCCGTGTGTATATACAGCCTCAGCTGTTTCTTCGGGTAGAAAAGCACCACCGTGTGATGTTCCCGGTTTTCTTTGGCGGGTGTTTCGTACTGCGTTTCAAAGACAAAGTGATCACGCAGCCTCAGCCCGTCGATCTCTGTTTCAAAGGATGCAAAGTGGCTTTTATCCGCGTGAAAACTTTCGAGGAACGCGACTGTGCGTTCCCGGCTGTTGCCCATTCCCTGTGCGGATGAATGAACGGCGCACCAGTTTCCTTTATAAAGGGCTTCTTCCCAGGTAAAGGCGCCGCTGCTGTAGTGACAGACCGGAAATCCTTCGGTTTCGCTGTTTGAAATTTTACTCGGTTCGCTGTCGAAATAATACGGCATACAGATCCGTCCTTTGTTTTATATTTGATATTCTGAATTATACAGGGAATGACTGCCGTTGTCAATCGCACCGAAAGGATTATATTCGGCATACCTATTGCGTTATGCTTTAAAATGTTATATGATATTTATATCGCCGATAAGGGCCGGAGGGTGTTTGGATGAAAACAAAAAGCGAATGGATTTCTTTTATGATGACGCTGTTGCTTCTGACAGCGATACTCGGAGCAAATATATTAAACGTGGTATCCTGCAGGTCGGAAGAGGCTGCGGATGTCACAAAAGCAGCGGCTGTTCCGCAAACGGCAGCCGATACACCTGCAGAGACCTCCGTACCGGCACAGGCGGAAGAAGCAAAGGCCCTGGGCGAGGGCGTCGGGGTAAATCCCGGCCGTGTCGTCTGGTCGCATGACCCCGGTTCCGTGGATTGGGACGGCAGCGGCTACTGGTGGAATACCAATAATTTCGATCAGGAGATCGTTCAGCGCATGACCGACGATTCGGTGGTCGCCCTGGCCGGGAAGGACGGCATAGAGCAGTCATGGGAAGCGCTGTTTAAATACCACAACGGCCGGCGGGGAAAAGGCGATACCGGTTATGTTTCCGGTGAAAAGATCGCAATAAAAGTCAACATGAATGGGGTAAACGACTCGAAGGGGCAGAGCAACATGGGCTTTACCGCTCCTGTTTCTGTCCGGGCGCTGCTTCTTTCCCTTGTACGCCATGCGGGCGTAAGTCCTTCGGATATCACGGTTTTCGACGCTTCCCGCGTGATCCCGGATTATATGCAGATCCTTTGCGGAACAGAAGAACTCAAAGGCGTGAATTTCAGGTACAGGGATGAAGGGGGCAAGAACGACTGCGTTGCCGACACCTCGTTCCCTGTCGTCTGGTCGGCGGAGTTTGAGGGCGAGACCTGTTATCTGCCCTCCTGCCTGACGGAAGCGGAATACCTGATCAGCTTCGCGTCGCTCAAGGGCCATGACCTTGCGGGCGTGACGCTGACGGCAAAAAATCACTTCGGGACTATTATGAACAGCAGCCGTTCGAATCCCCCTCAGGCGGCAAACATTCACGGGATTGTAACCGCAAACGATTACAACGGCGGTGAAGGATGGACCTGGCCGAGAAGG
>CAZVPD010000007.1:38747-48273 GCA_964628455.1 uncultured Lachnospiraceae bacterium | reverse complement strand
TCTTCTTTACGGGAATGACCAGACACGACAACCGGTGGTGGGCGTATTACGGAGGCAGTGAATACTATACATGCCTTGCGGTTTCGGATGATGTAAAACAATAAAAATGTTTCCGGCTGCGAAAGCTGAGAAAAGATATTTTACAACAGGTAAAATCCGATCAAGCGATATTTTCTGCTTCTTTTCCCGAAACAGAATCAATTCAACAGAGAACCGTCTTTAATAAAACAGATTCCTGTTTTTCATTTTTCAGTTTCATCAAGCTTATATCACTCCCGGAAATTTTTACTCGTTTCGATGAATATCTTCAGATTCTCCGGAGATGTGTTGAATGCTATCGGACTGCCTGTTGCCGAAACAAAATACCTTCGACCTCCCTTTGCCGCGCGCAGCTGTTTTTCGGTTTCCCGTCTGACATCATCTCCGGTACCCATTAAAAGAGTTCCTACGCCGTCCAGATTCCCGAACAGCACCATACTCCCTTCAAGGCATGCAAACAACTCGCCGATATCAAGCCGGTAGTTTTTTTTGGGTTCTTCAACCATGATCGCAGGTACTCCGAGCTTTTTTATATCTTCTATGATCGGAAAAATATCTCCGCAATAATAGACGATCATTGACAGTCCCAGTTTTGCGGTTTTATCGAAAAACATCTTCTGAGCTCCGAATATAATTTCACGGTATGTTTTCGGACTCATCGTATCGGCAGCCGCGAGACATTCCGAAGCAATGTATCCGAAACAGCCTATTTTATGCAGCGCTTCCATCTGTGCAAAGCTCTCTTCATAAAGCCGGTATGTAAAATATTCCATCATATCGGGTTTTTCGAGCAAATTGCAAAGAGCGTCTTCGTAACCGAAATAGCCGTGGGGGTCAAAAATCGGTGATGTCTGATTGGCATTGTTGTAAAAAACAGGAACGGTATCCCCGTATCTGCCGGTTATTATTTTTATATGGTCAAAAACACCGCTGGCGGCAATTTCATCGGGCGTATGGAAGAGCAGCGACGCAAATTCGTCAAGGTCCTTTTTACTCTCAAGCCGTTTCACGGCTTCACCCAACCTTCTGATCTCCGCAGCCCGGTATTGATCATCCGGATAGGTTTCCGGCATTCCGCCTCCGATATGAAACATATCAAGATCATAATCTTCGAAAAATTTTATTTCGACAGCGGCATATTCTTCAGCCGTCACAGGCCATCTTCCGCATATATCGTTATAATCTTTCATGATACCGGCATGCTGATATTTGTAACAGCCCCACCAGTGCGGATTTACCATCGGGCGCCCGTTTATCCCGCCTGCCAGAAGATTTTTATACATTTCTTTTGAAGTCATCGCTGAATTCCTTTTTATTTATTATTCCGGAAACGAGTTTAAAACCCGATTACCGGACATTTTAACATAAAGCAGATAAACCGCTCCGGTGCGGTTTGATTTTAATTTTATAATAACAAAAATCCCGAATAGCAAGCATGAATCTGTGATCATCACAGTGTTAAACCGGTTATATAATCAAAAGGCAGAGATAATCACTCCATACAATGAATATCTCTGTCCTAACTATGTTATCTGCGTCTTTTTAACGTAAACAAACCTGCGGAAGCCGCAGCTGCGGCAGCAAACAACGCAGTAAAACCCAGGTCCGCAGTCTGAGCGGATATTTCGGGAATAACCGCCTGCTCGGTACCGGTTTCCGGCACTGACACAGTTTCGGATTCGGTTTCTTCAACCGGCAGCGGTAAAACATAATCAACGACCGATTTAAACACTTTCCATGTATCAGCCGTTGCCAGAGCAGCGCCCTGCCCGCGGAAAAACCATTGTATCCGGTAATTGATTGCCGCCGATCCGTCAAATAATTCCGCATTTGGAGCAAAAATCGTTACGGCAGGAGAGCCGAGTTCGTTTTCAACAACGACAATACCGCCTTTACCCCATTCAAGGAGAAAGCCCGGTGCCACTTCTTCCCCGGAAAATCCTTCAAATGATGTCAGACCGGTACCCGTTACATCATTTACAACAAGATATTTGCCCTTGCTGTATACATTGTCGACATCATATTGCGTATCATAATTTCCGAGCAGCAATTCATCATAATTTCCGGGTTCACTGACTATTACGACACAATCCGCCGCAGTAAATTTTGTTCCGACATCTGCCGATGTAACGGACTCGCCGATAAAAACAATTTTATAGTTTTCCCATGTGTTCTCATCGCAGTCGACAGCGAGCATGGCATCGACGTCAAATCCGTATGAAGTCAATTGATCGGCAACAGCCTGATCTCCTTCAAGTATTCCTTCCGCGGTTCCATGAACAATGAGAGCATTACCCCTGGATTCCGCATAAACTGCCTGAGTGAGTAAAATCGAAAACAACATAATCATCATGACAATATTGATTTTTTTCATTATACGGTACTCCTGTTTTTTTGTTGGTGACGACAGCTTTTATAAGGGCATGTATGGATACCGTTATAATACATTCACCGCAAAAACATTATAACATCAAAAAGACAGTATATCAATATTTTTTTTATAATACATGGAATATCGAAACGCCGATTTGATTTTAAACGGAATTCGGATACAAATACAACATTATTATTATTAAGATCGAAAAACCACATTATAACCATATTCCCATATACAGTTTCTATCGCATTATATCTTCTTCCGAATGCAACTCTTGACAAAAGCCTGAATTATGATACAATATTAAAGTATTTATTAATTTTATAAATGAATATAGTTCATTTTTCCGGAGGTTTGTATGGCAAAGGATTTTAAGCTGTATTTCGATACGCTTCTCAGTTATCTTCAAAATTATGACAAAGAAAATTCCATGAAGTATTGCATCTCTCTTTTGGAAGATAAAAAAACTACAATCCCGGAGCTGTATGAAATGATCCTCGCACCCGCTCTCAACGGGATCGTCATTCCCAAGGGAGAAGAAGAAATCCTGATATGGCGGGAGCATGCCGCAACCAATATCATCAGAAGCATTCTGGAAAGCGCATATCCGTATGTCTTAAAAGAACGGGATGATTTTACGGCACCCGCTTTCCGCAAAAAGATTATTCTGGTTTGTCCGGAAGAGGAATATCATGAGATCGGCATACGCATGGGCGCCGACTTTTTCACCATCCTTCATTTCGATGTGATATATATCGGCTGCAATACACCCAAAGCCAATATTATCTCGGCGATCAAAGAGATCAAACCTGATTTTATAGGCATCGGCGTAACCAACTACCTGAACCTGGTTTCTCTGAAGAAAATCGTACAAAGCATCAGAGAAGAAGCCGAACCCGATATCGGGATTATCGTAAGCGGAAGTGCTTTCAGGCACACGAGCAAAACCGAGAAAGATTTCGGAGCCGATATTATCGTCAATTCATTTAAAGAAGCTGTGGAATTCGGGAGGAATTGCCGTGAAACTGGCATTTAAGATCGCATGGAGATTTTTGGCATCCGCCAAAGGCCAGACTATACTGATCATAATCGGTATCGCCATAGGCGTTTCGGTCCAGGTATTCATCGGTTCGCTGATATCCGGGCTTCAGAAAAGTTTACTTGAAACAACTATCGGAAGTTCGTCGCAAATTACCGTGAAAGCGGAAAAACGCGACGAACGCATAAAGGATTATCAGATTATCATAGATGAAATAAAAAGGACGCAGGATAATGTGACTTTCATATCTCCTTCGGCTGATGCCGCCGGATTTATAAAAGCAGATGATTCCACATTCCCGATCGTTTTAAGAGGCTTCTCGTTTGATGCCGCAGACGGTATCTACAAGCTTAAAAACTCAATAACAGCCGGCAGCCTTCCGTCCGACGATGAAGTTCTGGTCGGAAAAGAACTTGCCGAGGAAGCGAATTTACAAAAAGGCGACATCATAGAAATATTAACGCCGCTCGGAAAAACCCGCAGGGCTGTGATTTCCGGAATTTACGATTTAAAAGTTTCAAGCCTGAATAAATCCTGGATCATCACCGGACTGACGACGGTTCAGTCTGTTTTCGAATACGGTGACGAGATCACTTCCATTGAGATTCAAGTCTCCGACGTGTTCGAAGCCGATATTATCGCGGAAAATATCGCATCAACCCTCGGCGATACAGTTAAAGTCGAAAACTGGAAAGATGCAAACGCTTCGCTCCTCAGCGGATTAAACGGTCAAAGTGTTTCAAGCCTTATGATACAGATTTTCGTTCTGGTTTCAGTCGTTCTGGGCATTGCGAGTGTCCTTGCCATCTCGGTGCTGCAGAAATCGAGACAAATCGGCATATTGAAAGCGATGGGAATCAAAAACAGAACAGCCAGTTTTATATTCCTGTCTCAGGGATTCGTTTTAGGTATCTTCGGAGCCATATTGGGAGTATCGCTGGGATTGGGATTATCGTATGCTTTTACGAAATTTGCTCTCAATCCCGACGGGACTCCGGTGATCAACTTATTCATCGATCCGCAGTTTATAACGATATCCGGATTGATTGCGGTAGCCTCCGCCACTGCTGCTTCTCTGATACCGGCAATACGGTCTTCGAAACTCGACCCCATGGAGGTTATAAAAAATGGGTAAGATCATTCATCTTAAAAGTGTAAATAAAATATACGGGAAAGAGATAAAAGTACAGGTACTTACCGACATCAATCTTGAAATCGAAAAAAACTCCTTCAATTCCATTATAGGAGCATCCGGGTCCGGCAAGAGCACCCTGCTGAATATTATCGGGACTCTTGACAGACCAACAGCCGGTGAAGTTATGATAAACGGTGTCAGAACAGACAAAATGTCGAAAAACGCCTTGTCGGAGCTCCGCAACGAAACGATAGGATTTGTTTTTCAGTTTCATTATCTTCTGCCCGAATTTACCGCTTATGAAAATGTCCTGATGCCTTACAGGATCAAAAACGGCAAAATCACACCCGAGATAAAAGAAAGAGCACTGGAACTGATGGATCTGATGGGGCTCGATAAAGTGAAAAACAATCCGGCCACGCGAATGTCCGGAGGGCAGCAGCAGCGTACATCCATTGCGCGTGCGCTGATCAACAATCCGAAAATCATCCTTGCAGACGAACCGACAGGTAATCTCGATTCAGAATCGACTGAAATCGTGTATGACATACTGAGAAATATCAATGAGAAATATAAAACAACTTTCATCATCATAACCCATGACCGGCGAATCGCCCAGAAAACCGACAGGATTATAGAAATCAGGGACGGAAAAATCAACCTTGATCTTACAAACAACATCGCCTGATTTTTTTATTCTATATGAAACGAGTAAACTATGAACATAGGTTATGCCTGTCTGACCGTCGGAGTTCCCGATACGGATATCAGAAGCTGTATGAAAAGAAACATCAGCGAAAAAAAGCTCTTTGAAATAACCGACGGCAATTTACGATCGCTTGACAACATCTTGAATTATAACATCGAAAATGATATCAGGCTTTTCAGAATCAGTTCGGACATCATACCGTTCGGCTCCTCTCCTTTGAATACTCTCGACTGGCGCAGTATTTTTTCTATTCGTCTGAAAAATCTGGGCACAAAAATCAAAGAAAACGGCATACGGGTATCCATGCATCCGGGACAATATACCGTATTGAATTCACCCGACGCGAATGTGGCTGCAAATGCGGTCCTTGATTTAAAGTACCACGGGGATTTCCTGGACAGCCTTGAACTGAATCCGTCACATAAAATCATTCTGCATATAGGCGGAATTTATCAGGATAAGATCAGTGCGGTAAGCCGGTTTACAGCGCGGTACAATCATCTGAGTGATTCATTAAAAGCAAGAACAGCACTTGAAAACGATGACCGGTCGTATCATATCGGCGATGTGCTCGAGATCGCGGCATTGTTCGGTGCGCCTGTTGTTTTCGATAACCTGCATAACAGGATCAATCCTCAGCCCGCTGCAGTCAGCGAAAACAGTTTGATCGGCAGATGTTCCGAGACGTGGCAAACGAAAGACGGAAGGCAGAAAATTCATTATTCTCAACAGGCGGAAAACAAAAAAGCAGGCTCACATTCCGAAACCATCCGTATCGGGGAATTTATGCGGTTTACCGATACGCTTGAAAACAAGGATCTCGATATCATGCTTGAAGTAAAAGACAAAAACCTTTCGGCAGTCAAATGCATCCATACCACAACACAAATAAAAAGCATCAACAAGCTGGAAAACGAATGGAGCAGATACAAATATACGATCCTGGAAAAAGCTCCGGATATTTATCTGAAGATCAGGAAACTGCTGAAAGAAAAAAACAACTATCCCGCCGCGGAATTTTACAGATTGTGCGAAGAAGCGATGCAGCGAGAATCCGATGCAGGTAAAATAAAAAATGCCGTTCTTCATGTATGGGGATATTTTAAAAACCAGGCGACGGAAGATGAAAAGAAAAAATTCAAAACAAAGTTTGACGGCTTCACCGCCGGAACAGACAGCCTCTCGAGCCTGAAAAGTTATTTATATAAGCTGTCGCTTCAATACCGGCAGGATTATCTTTTGCACAGTTATTACTTTATATTATGAAAGATCCGATTATTAAAAATCACGTATTTTTACAAAAAAAAGCAGTGATATTTCATTGACACAGCCGTAAATAGGTGATAGACTTAAGAAACAAATAATTTCCGGAGAGTCCAACACTATGACCTATAACACCGACCGATTGATAAAAGACGCGCTTGACACCGGTTTTTCGCAAGCCGGCGAACTGAATATAAAAGCCCTTGAATTTATGCCCGAAGTCAGAGAAATGTGCAGCGCCGACAAATGCCATGCCTACAACAAAAACTGGAGATGTCCTCCGGCCTGCGGAACGATCGAAGACGCCGCAAAACATGCTTCACAATATTCATTCGGCATACTGGTACAGACAATCGGCCGGATGGAAGACGAATATGATTATGAAACCATCAAAGAAACCGGAGAAAAACACAAAAATAATTTTGCCGTTCTCGTAGATAAACTTAAATCAGAATTTGATGATATTCTGCCGATGGGTGCCGGCACTTGTACGCTGTGCGAAACCTGTTCATACCCGGACGAACCGTGCAGATACCCCGATAAATCGATCTCCTCGATGGAAGCATACGGCTTGTGGGTCAGCCGTGTCTGTGAATTATCCCATATACCTTATTACAACGGAAAAGACACGATCACCTATACAAGCTGTTATCTGCTTAAATGATTTTATTTTTATATCTCATATAAATCGGCACGGCAGACGCAAAAACGAACGCATCTGCCGTGCTTATTAATATTTTACATCTTCTTAAGACAAGGGACTGAATTTCAAGCTTATATCCATCGACCGTACGGAATGTGTCAAAGCACCGACAGAAATAATATCCACGCCGGTCCGGGCAACTTCAAGCAGATCCCTGTCCCCCATATTGCCGGACGCTTCGACGATTGCCCTTTTGTTAATCATGTCCACAGCTTTTCTCATATCTTCCGCATTCATATTATCAAGCATGATAATATCTGCGCCGAACAGAAGAGCCTCTTCGATCTGATCGAAATTTTCGACTTCCACCTCGATTTTCAGCATATGCGACACGGACCCGCGTGATTTGACGATAGCCTGTCCTATCCCCCCCGCGGCTCTTATATGATTGTCCTTGATCAGTATCCCGTCAGCCAAATTATACCGATGATTTGCACCGCCGCCTGTGCGGACCGCATATTTTTCTAGGATGCGCAATCCCGGCGTGGTTTTGCGTGTATCGCATATCACTGCCTTGGTTCCCTGAATCAGGTCTGCCGCTTTACGGGTTTGAGTGGCAATACCCGACATTCGCTGTAAAAAATTCAAAGCCACTCTTTCTCCGGTCAATATATTCCGAGCCCGTCCCGAAACTTTGGCAAAACAGCTGCCTTTTTTTACATACTCACCCTCGCGGATAAATAATTCGAGTTTTATTTCCGCATCGATCATTTCAAAGACCCGTTTAACGACAGGCAGACCGCAAATCACACCGTCTTCTTTGGCAATAAACATTCCTTCGGTTTGCTTTTCTTCATCAACAGTTGCCAAAGTGGTTATATCTCCGCTGCCGATATCCTCTTCAAGGGCAATGCGGATGATCTCGTCAAGTTTATACTGATTTAACACCGTTAATCTCCTTCGGATTTTCATCATCATTTCGGAAATGCGCACCGACGCTTTTTTTTCTTTGAATTGCCGCGGTAATGATAAGCGAAGCAATCTGGGAGCGGTTGTATGTTTCAATTTCTTTCCCGGCAGATAACCGAATACCATCAAGTTCCGCATGGATTTCGTTTATCCGCGCCTGAGCTTCCCTGAGATCATGATCATTGCGGATTATACCGCATTTTTTTGTTGACAGAGTACGTATCTCGCTGATATATGAATCAAAATCGATCCCTTCAGCTGTTTTTACAAGGCGGGCGTCATCAAAATCACCGCATTCAGGCGAAAACACACCTGATGAACCGATATCATACGCACAACGCCTGCCGAATACCAGACATTCCAGAAGAGAATTGCTTGCGAGCCGGTTTGCGCCGTGCACGCCTGTACATGCAGCTTCACCGCACGCATACAATCCCGGTATGTTTGTTCTGCCTTCCGTGTCTGTTTTTATTCCGCCCATGAAATAATGCTGCACCGGGATGACAGGTATCCAGTGTTTCGCGATATCTACCCCGCGAACCATACACTCGTTGTATATAGTCGGGAAACGATCTTTCAAAAAGCTTCTCGACTTCCCGGTAATATCCAGATATACATTTGGAATGTCGTTCTTCAGCATTTCCGTAATAATAGCTCGCGATACTATATCTCTCGGCGCCAGATCCGCCAGAGGATGCACATCGCGCATAAACGATTCTCCGCGTCTGTTTTTTAATACGGCGCCTTCTCCCCGCAGCGCTTCCGAGATAAGAAAATACCGTCCGTTCTCATTCGGATGAATAAACGAGGTCGGATGGAACTGAACAAATTCCATATCCTTGAGTTCCGCTCCTGCCCTGTATGCTGCGGCAATGCCGTCGCCTGTGGCGCAGACAGCATTCGTGCTGTTTCTGAACACATGACCGACCCCACCCGATGCGATAATCACTTTGGAAGCCATAAACCGGCAGGATTCGTTTTGCGAGTCCATAAGCTGAACACCGCAAACGCCTTTTTCATTCGTCAGAATATCCGTCAGAAACATATAATTCATTATTTTTATATTGCTTCGCCTGACTGATTCCTCATATAAACTTTTCGTAAGATGCAATCCCGTAGCATCACCGCCGCAGTGCAGGATCCTGTTTTTCCCGTGCCCTCCCTCTTTGGTGAGCAGAAAATTACCGTTGTCCGTATCAAACGGGACACCGATTTTGATCAACTGCTCGATGTTGCTCCATGCTTCCCCGACCAGAACACGAACGGCTTTTTCGTCGCACAGACCGGCTCCCGCCACTATCGTATCTTTAAAATGATTTTCCGTATTATCAAATTCGGCAGGTTGAATGACC
>CAZVPD010000007.1:0-38737 GCA_964628455.1 uncultured Lachnospiraceae bacterium | reverse complement strand
GGCAATCCCGCCCTGGGCATACATCGAATTGCTGTGTTTGATCCCGGCTTTATTGATAATAACGCATTTTAATCCGGGATCCAGGTTCAATGCGGCATAAAGTCCCGCAGCTCCGCAGCCGATTATTACAACATCGGTCTTTTCCGATTTTAAAGGATTTCTCGTAATTTCCGTAGTATAACGTTTCATAAACCGGTCTTTCTTGATTTTATAATATTACTCTTTCAGGAAATCAAACATGGATTCCGTTAAGAATTTTATCTTTATGATGCACAGACAAACAGAACCGTATATCATTTTCCGGAATATCGGATATATACTCCGTTTCCTGCTTATTCCCAACGCCCTAAATAATAAATTGAATATGATTATACACCCTAATTTATAAAAATGCAACAGATACTAAAACAAATAACGCAATATACGATTTCAGCTTTTTTATGCGCACTTTCGGAATGATACAATCCGGCAATGCCCCATGATTTTCTTCGCCTGCAATTTACGATGTGCGGAAGGCTTTTCCTGTCAAACAGATATTTGTTGAATTTATATTAATAATAATCGTGGTACTTGTTAAATTCACTCAATGCAAAGATCAATTTTTTTAAAAATCTTTACAACCGCAAAACACGGTGTTATAATGAATCAAATTCAATACATCTAAACAGAAAGGTATTTTTATGAATTTCAAATATAATCTGAAATATTTTACAGGCAAAGAATGGCCGGTACCGCTGGGATCGGGAATGGTATTGATCGGATTGCTGCCGGCCGTTTTGCAGATCATGGGGCTTCCCATGATGTTTTTCATTCCCTTCGGCGTTATTGCGGCGGTTGTGGGTGCATGCTTTGTCATATTCACACTCGGGGGCAAAACAAGCGACGCCGAATTTGCAGAACAGGTTCAGCGATTTACTTCCGGAATGCAGGATTCCGCACTTAAAAAGCTCGGAATCGAAGAAAAACACGTGAAGGTTATGCCGCTCTACGATCCCTACCGTTTCGGTGAATATGATTTTACCGGCAGTGAGGAACTGCTTGTAAAGCGCGGTAAAGACGGTAAAATCCGGAGTTCGATTTATTCGGAGACGCTTCTCCTTTTTATGTCCGAAAAACTCGGCTTATACCGGCAGCGATTTTCTTTTATAAAAGACTACAATGAGTTTTTCCTCGATGTGATCCCCTACACGGAGATCGACAGCGTTTTTGTGACCGAAGGAGTTTATAAAACCAATTACGAAAAAAACAATTTAACGGCAAAATACGTCATGTTTAACTTGAAAAGCACGCAGGACACCCTCATAACCATTCCCGCACACAATGACGCGGACCTTGACAAACTGGTTGCAAGTATTATGAAACTGGTCGGGCAGAAAAAGGCAGCGGCTGCCAAAAAGTAAATTTCATTAAAACATGTATTCATTAAAACGGCGGAAATCATCTCCCGCCGTTCTGTTTTTTATGTCCGAAATATTAATTTTTTTAACAATTTGTTATAGAAAACAGACTGTATTTATGATAAAATAATTCTTGACCGAATTATTTCAATAAACATTTACGGTGAGAATATGTTAAAATACTTTATCCCGGATGCTTATTACAACAGCATTTACGATATTAGGATTTCCGATATAAAACGCTGCGGAATACGGGGTCTTATATGCGATATCGATAATACTCTGGTACCATACGGAGAACCCGAACCGACCGGGCAGGTTGCCGAATGGATAAAAAACATACGCAGCGCCGATATTGCAGTTTCGTTTGTAAGCAACAACGGAGTTGACCGGGTAAAAACATTCAACCGTTCCATGGGATATTTTGCCGCCGCAGCAAGCGGGAAGCCGTCCCGGCGTCAGCTCCGTGCCGCTATGACCGCAATGGATACGGCCGTTACCGATACCGCCATTGTCGGAGATCAGATCTTTACGGACATATTTGCCGGCAAACGACTCGGATTATACTGCATACTTGTCGACCCGATAGAAGATAAAAGAAACATATTTTTTTTATTGAAGCGTCTGTTTGAAAAACCATTTATTTATATTTACAACACAAGAAAGAAAAAGAGGCCTCAATGAATCACCGTGCACTTTTCGGTCCGGCAGGCAATTCGGATTCCTTTACTCAGGAAGGGCATAAACATACATTCGAAACTCCGGCATGGCTTGCCGGACGAGGACTTGATGCATTTGAATATTCTGCAGGCAACGGCGTGACGGGAAGCGAAGAAACCTTCGTAAAAATCGGTGCGGAAGCTAAAAAATACGGAATAGCAATGTCTCTTCATGCGCCGTATTATATTTCATTATCCTCCGTAGAACCAGAGAAACGCCTGAAAAGCATCCTTTATATCCGACAGTCTTTAAATGCAGCGATGGCTATGGGCGCCGATATCATCGTCGTACATACAGGAAGCACCGCAAAAATCACAAGAGACGAAGCTGTGAAACTGACAAAAGATACCCTGTATAAAGCGCTGGAAGAATTCGGCCCGGTCAGCATAAAAATCGGTCTTGAAACGATGGGAAAACAGAACCAGCTGGGTACGCTGGACGAAGTGACGGATATCTGCAAGATCGACCCATGTCTGTATCCGGTAGTTGATTTCGGACATATGAATGCCAGAAATCGCGGCGGATTATTTACGAAATCCGACGATTACAGGGCGATATTCGATTTTATAGGCAGCAGACTGGGTACAGAATACGCAAAAAATCTTCACTGCCATTTTTCGAAAGTCGAGTTTACAGACGCAGGCGAAAAAAAGCATCTGACCTTCGGCGATACCGTTTACGGCCCGGACTTCGAACCGTTAATAGAAACAATTGTCAGGGAGAAATTATATCCGCGCATTATATGCGAATCAAACGGTACCATGGCAGAAGACGCCAAAACAATGAAGAACAGTTATGAATCACTCATACAGACAAATCGGAGTCAACCATGAAAATACTGATCATCAACGGCCCGAACATCAATCTGACCGGAACGCGCGACCCTTCACATTACGGCAGCGAAACGCTTGATCAAATCAATTCACATATCAGAAGTTTCGGAGACGAAGCCGGTACCGATACGGCTTTTTTCCAATCCAACAGCGAGGGCGATATCATAGACGCCATCCATGCGGCACGGTCGGAGTATGACGGTATAGTAATAAATCCTGCCGCATATACGCATTATTCCTATGCGATACGCGACGCTATCGACGCATGCGGTCTTCCAGCCGTTGAAGTACACATGTCAAACATTCACGCGCGGGAACCTTTCCGTCATGAATCGGTCATTGCACCGGTCTGTATCGGACAAATATGCGGTTTCGGCAAATACAGTTATATATCGGCATTATATGCGTTGATCAACATCATTATAGAAAAAAATTGATTATAAACCGGAAGGCAGAATAAAAAGCATGAAACGTATAGAAAAACTCAAGGGACTTCTTCCGGAAACGATCGGCGGTCTGCTTGTCAGCAATCAGAAAAATTTACGCTATCTGACCGGTTTTAATTTCAGCGACGGTTATGCGCTCATCACCCGTCATAAATCCTACCTTCTTGCAGATTTCAGATATATCGAAGCAGCCCGTGCGTCGGTGAAGGACGGTATGGATGTCGTTTTACTTGCAGGAAAGCGTGCCGAACTGATCGGAGACCTTCTTTCGGACAACCATGTCGAAACACTCGGGTATGAGGACAACAGTGTCACCTGCGCCGTTTACAGCGCAATGAAAACCGATTATCCCGCGGTCAACCTGTTGCCGGCGGGTCCGATCATCGAAGGAATGAGAGAATTCAAAGATCCCTCCGAAACAGAATGCATCATAAAAGCACAGCGGATTGCCGAACGCGCGTTCGATCACATTTTGAATTTTATAACACCCTCCTGCACGGAAACCGAGATCGCTCTTGAACTGGAATACTTTATGCGTAAAAACGGAGCGCCGGCCGTTTCTTTTGATATCATTGCAGTCTCAGGCAAGGCATCTGCCCTTCCGCACGGAGAACCCAGGAATCATAAACTGGAACGCGGTTTTCTGACGCTTGACTTCGGAGCCGTATACGGCGGTTATTGTTCGGATATGACCCGCACCGTATGCATAGGGCATGCAGATGACGATATGAAGCGTGTTTACAGCACAGTGCTTGAGGCACAATCCGCTGCCCTCGGCGCTGCAGCTCCCGGAATCAGGTGTTTCGACATTGACAAAACCGCGCGTGATATCATCGATCAAGCGGGATTCCGCGGGTGTTTCGGTCACGGGCTGGGTCACGGAGTCGGAATGAATATTCATGAAGCACCGGGCGTGTCATCAGGGAGCGGAGAAAAAAAACTGATGCCCGGTCATGTCGTCACGATAGAACCCGGCATCTATATAGAAGGTAAATACGGAGTCCGCATCGAAGATATGCTTATTACCGATGAAAACAGTGTCAGAAATATAACGGCCGCTCCAAAGAATCTTATTGAATTATAATAACATATACTTTTACCGAAAGTTACGAAAAAAATAACATTTTTCATCTTTTGATACTTGAAAAAAAACGGATAACGATGTATAATGATATATTGGATAAAAACAGAATATACTTTTTGGAGGTTTACAATATATGGTAATGGCGGGTGACTTCAGGAACGGTGTCACGTTTGAGATGGATGGAAATGTGCTTCAGATTATTGAATTCCAGCATGTAAAACCCGGAAAAGGCGCAGCTTTCGTACGGACTAAATGCAGAAACGTACTCACCGGTTCTGTCGTTGAAAGGACGTTCAATCCCTCGGACAAATTCGAAAACGCTTATGTCGAACGCAAGGAAATGCAGTATCTTTATAAAGACGGCGATCTTTATTATTTTATGGATATGGAGACATATGAACAGATGCCTTTGAATTCCTCCACACTCGACGACAACTTCAAATTCGTTAAAGAAAACATGATGTGCAAAGTCGCTTCATATAAGGGTAAAGTTTTCGGTGTCGAGCCTCCGATGTTTGTGGAACTTGAAGTGACCGATACTGAACCGGGTTATAAAGGAGATACGGCCACAGGAGCCAGTAAAAACGCAACGCTTGAGACCGGCGCGCAAATAAAAGTACCTTTATTTATCGATATCGGTGAGGTGCTCAGAATCGATACCAGAACCGGCGAATATCTTGAACGCGCACAAAAATAAATTAATATGAAGGAGATCATTATGACGATCAAAGAAAAAGTCTCATATCTCAAAGGACTGATGGAAGGTATGGACTACGATGTTACGGACAATACGGGAAAACTGATCAAAGCGATTGTTGATACCCTTGATATCATGGCGGCAGAAGTGGAGGATATTTCGACCGATATCGATACATTAAACGAATACACCGATGAAATCGACCATGATCTCGGAGAACTCGAAGAGTATGTTTATGAAGATGAAGATGATGACGATGATTATTACGACGACGATGATTACGACGACGATGATGAAGATGAAGATGACGATGACGATGACGATGACGACGACGACGACGACGACGACGAAAACTTTATAGAAACCGTTTGTCCCGAGTGCTCAGACAAAGTATATTATGACAGTTCACTTGACGGGAAAGAAATCAAATGTCCCAACTGCGATAAAACCATAAAACCCGGCGAACATAAATGATCCGAAAAGTCTTCTCAGGAAGACTTTTTTTATGGATTTCACATAAAAGAGAACTTCTTCTCCGACTGCTTTTATAATTGTAACAAATATTAAAATATTTCTTGAAAACTATTGTATTAAAACTCATTTTCGATTAGAATAAAATGTATGTAAAAATATTTATATTAAACGGAGGAACTATAAACATGTCAGTAAGAGTTGCCATAAACGGTTTCGGACGCATAGGCCGTCTTGCTTTTCGTCAGATGTTCGGAGCCAAGGGTTATGAAATAGTCGCAATCAATGACCTTACCAGTCCCGAAATGCTGGCTCATCTTTTAAAATATGATTCCGCACAGGGACGTTATGACGGACACGTTGTTAAAGCAACGGAAAACTCCATTGTGGTGGACGGTAAGGAAATCATCATATACAAGGAAAAAGACGCGAACAATTTGCCCTGGGGAACTCTGAGCGTCGATGTTGTCCTTGAATGTACGGGTTTTTATACATCAAAAGCCAAATCACAGGCTCATATCAATGCGGGAGCCAAAAAAGTTGTCATATCGGCACCTGCGGGTGACGATCTGCCCACGGTTGTTTACAGTGTGAATGAAAATATACTTAAAACAGAAGACACGATCATCTCCGCCGCTTCCTGTACAACAAACTGCCTGGCTCCGATGGCAAAAGCGCTGAATGATTTCGCACCCATACAAACGGGCATCATGACGACGATTCACGCTTATACGGGCGACCAAATGACTCTTGACGGACCTCATCCCAAAGGGGACCTGCGCCGTGCACGTGCGGCAGCTGTCAATATCGTTCCCAATTCGACAGGCGCGGCCAAAGCCATAGGTCTTGTTATTCCCGAACTGAACGGTAAATTAATCGGTTCCGCACAGCGCGTGCCGGTATGTACGGGTTCAACCACTATACTCATCGCTGTAGTAAAAGGCGAAAACATAACAAAAGCCGGAATAAACGCAGCAATGAAAGCAGCTTCTTCCGATTCCTACGGCTATACAGAAGATCAAATTGTTTCGTCCGATGTTATAGGAATCACTTACGGCTCGTTGTTTGACGCGACACAAACCATGGTTTCCAAATTATCCGACGACCTGTATCAGGTTCAGGTAGTCGCATGGTATGACAACGAAAACAGCTATACAAGCCAGATGGTCAAAACAATCAAATATTTTTCTGAACTTGCATAAAACATTAAAAAGAGCGGTATGAATGTACCGCCCTTTTTTATTTATTCTTTTACCTTTGTCCCAGTTTTTTACAGAATTCATCATAATAAAGGCAGGAATCAACAGGTGTATTCGCCGGGATATGGTTGCCGATCGCCATTATAAAGCCGGGATATTTTTTTCCTATATCCATACAGCGCTTTACCTCGGCATATATATCATCTTTTGTACCCAGAAGCAGGACGCGCGTGTCGGCATTTCCGATAAAGCTGTGAGTTTTTCCGTATTTTTCCGCGATGTATGCCATATCGGTCAGCGGTTCGAGTACGAAGCCATTTACACCGACTGCAGCAATATCATCGATAAATTCCGTATAACCGCCGTCCGAGGTAAACAGTATCTTTTTGCCAGCCTGATGCAGGTGTTCAAAGCAGCGCCTGTAGTTAGGAAATATGTATTTGCGGTACCATTCGGGCGATATAAAAGCTCCCTCCGTCCAAACAATATCATCGTGAATCATGACAACAGGAACATTCGATTTGGCCAGCGCAATAAAAAAGCGTTCCGTCCAGCGCATATAACGTTCGGTAAAATCCCCGAAACGCTTCGGATCATAACCCGCGCAGGATAAAAGCATATTCCATCCGAGCATATCGATAAGACCGGACATACAGGTGATGTATATTCCCGTCATACAGACAGCATCGGGTATCCAGTTCCGGGAACCCTGGTAATTCGCTTCAAATTGATTTATAAGATCTTTTTCTTCATAAAACGGAAGTGATTCAAGCGGATCGAAAGAAAAAACATCCTCCTCTTCCGTAAAAAGCTCAAATATATTGTCATTGCGGTCAACACCGCCTTCGGCATAAACAGCGTGACCCATCGAACTTACATATTTACCCAAATGCCCGCCGTGGATGAGTACATTCCATGACAGGCAGTAATCCCAGGCAGCGGCAAAATCCCGCTGTGCCTTCAGCTGTAATTCGGGCGAAGCGTCTTTCAGATTGATCCCGGTAACCGCTTCAAGAAGCTTCGGATGTCCGAAAACGGAATATTCTGTTCGATAAACACGTTCTGTCATTTCCAAATTAAGAGCAGCAAGACCTTTTTCATAAAACATAAGACTGTTCCCCCGCATTTATATTAATAATTTTAAAAGTATTGCCGCCCTTGATTTTCGGTTACGGTCAGCCGGATTTTATATCAGGATTTCCGCTGTTCCGTCTTTTATGGCATAATGGCGTTTGACACCGATTTCTTCCATCCATCCGCGAACCTCGACCGTTTTCCAAGAATGGGTGTTGTATCCTCTTCCGGCATCATTGTTCCACAACCACAGCGGTGTACACCATAAACATACATCCGGCAGCACGGCTTCGTAAAACGAACGTCCGACTCCATTCTGACCGTGATGGGCCATTTCGACATAATCGCTTTTCAGCATGCTTCCGTACTTTCCGAGTACGATATCACCTGCCTCCACCCCGAGATCGCCGGTAATCAGAATACTTTTCCCTCCGATATGCATTTTTAAAACAACGGAAGAATTATTGATCACATTACAGGTAAGCGCAGTATCGGGTTCATATAAAACATCCCAGGAAAGAACACCCGAATGATATCTGCAGCCCTCATGCATGACAACAGTCTGCCCGGAAAAACGCGGCAGCAGTGCATTGAACTCTTTTATCGTATGATATTCGTTTTCCTCATATTTTTCGATATATTCCGCGGGCGGGAAGTTGTAATATAGTTTTCCGATATTCATTTCCGAATAATGTTTCTCTATGGCTTCCATGAAAGCGTCAATGTGATCGGAATGCGCGTGCGTCAGTATCCAGGCGTCGATTTTTATTTTACCGTCGTTCAGTTTTTTTATATATCCGAGCAGATAATCGCAGTCTGCACGCAGACCTCCGTCGATCACGATGATCTTTCCGTCTTCCGTTTTTATGATATAGGACATCATCTGCGATAATGTTTTTGATTCAAGCTGGTAAAGAATATTATTTGCGTTCACATTGTTCCCTTTCCTGCATTCTGCCATATATAATCATGCTTTGTCGGAATCGCTGATACGATACTTACCGTATATCCGAACAGATTCAAACGCCTGAGAACCGTATCATGAGCCGTCGGCTGTTTTCCCCGTAATGATATTTCCGTCATGAGAAAGAGGTAGGATCCCGCATATCAGCCCATGCAGTTTTCTGTCTCCTTCAATGGTATATTCCGTAAAGTCTTCGGCATGCCCGAATAATCTGCCGTCTTTGAATGTTTCAAAAAGCACAGAAGCTTTTTTCCCTTCTCTGACAACGCTGTCCAGCATCTCTTTTTTTCCGGCAAGCTGCAGCAATGAAAGCCTGGCACCGCGTTCTTTTTTTTCTTCTTCACCGATCTGATCGGCCATGGAAGCAGCTTCCGTTCCCGGACGTTTTGAAAAAGCGAATATATGAATGTGTAAAAATCCGGCTTTTTCCGCAAAAACAAGCGTTTCTTTGAAATCTTCTTCGGTTTCACCGGGAAAGCCGACAATTAAATCCGCCGAAAACCGCATCTCCGGAATACTTTCTTTAAGCAGACACAGATTCCCGTATGCGGTTTCGGCATTATACCTGCGCCGCATGGCTGCCAGCGTGCGGCTGCATCCGCTCTGCAGCGAAATATGCAGATGTGGCATAAAATGTTTCATTTGTTTAATATCATCCGTGAACGATTTGTTGATAAATGCGGGGTCCATCGATCCGAGCCGGATACGTTCTATTCCTTCGATTTTATCAACCTTCTGCAGCAGACCTGTCAGTCCGTGACCGTACGCGGATGTTTCTATCCCTGTCAGAACAACCTCACGGCAGCCGGATGCGGCAAGCGTCTGAATTTCAGTGATGACCGCAGAAGGTTCTCTCGAACGGACAGGCCCTCGTACATGCGGGATAATGCAGTAGGCACAGCGGGCATTGCAGCCGTCCTCGATCTTGACATATGCACGGACCCGGTCAAAACCGGTTATTTTCATGCTGCAGTCGTATTCATCGTCTGTTTTAAATGTATTTTCCGGCGATCTATCCGTAAAATGACGATCGGCACTGCCGTATTTTTGCGACAGAGCAAGTTCATATGCCTTATCGGCAGCGGTGTATTTATGGGCGGAACCGCAAACTATATCTACGCCTTCCATCCCGGTAATCCGACTGCGGTTGAGCTGAGAAGAACAACCGCAGACGGCAATAACAGCATCCGGATTGCATGCCATGCAGCGCCGTATGATCTGACGGGCTTTTCTGTCGCTTTCCGCAGTGACGGCACAGGTATTTATAATATAAATATCGCATTTTCCGCCGCTGCGTATTTCGACTCCCAGATTCAGAAGCTTTTCCGTCATAGCACGGCTTTCATATTGATTTACTTTACACCCCAGCGTAAACAGCGCCGCGGTCATATCCGCGTGTTCATTTTTTTTCATATAAATATTATATCAAACACCCGTACCGAGGTCAAGTATAATATTTTACCGGTGAATTATTTTTTTACCGATATTTATTGCAAAGAACCGGAGAATGATTTATAATAAGTTATCTGATAACAAAAAAATCAAGGAGACATTTATGAGCACACTTCATATCGAAGACCATCCGCTGATCCAGCATAAACTCTCAAAAATGCGTGATAAAAACACAGGATCGAAGGATTTCCGTGAACTGCTGACCGAAATAACCATTCTTATGGGATACGAACTCACCCGAGACCTTCCGCTTGAAGATGAAATCATTGAAACGCCGATAACCAAAATGACGGCAAAAGTCATATCGGGCAAAAAATTAGCCGTTATTCCGATCCTGCGCGCCGGACTGGGTATGGTCGACGGACTCCTGAATCTGGTGCCGGTGGCAAAAGTCGGTCATATCGGAATCTACCGCGATCCGAAAACACATATGCCCGTGGAATATTATTGTAAGCTTCCGTTCGACATCGAGGAAAGGACGATCATCCTTGCCGATCCGATGCTCGCAACCGGAGGAAGCGCATCGGATGCGGCTGCCCTGCTCAAACGTAAAGGCTGTACCAATATCCGCCTTCTTTGTCTTGTCGCAGCTCCCGAAGGCGTAAAGAAATTCCAGAACGACCATCCCGATATCGATATATACACAGCTTCACTTGATCAATGCCTGAACGAAAACGCATACATCGTACCGGGACTGGGCGACGCCGGAGACAGACTTTTCGGCACAAAATAACGGTTTTCTTGCTTCTTTATTTGAATACGCCATAATTTACACAATATTCATATTTATGCTTGACAGCAATATGTTTTTATATTATAATATTTAGGTTGACTTACAGAAAAGGCAACATTCGCAAATGAAGTATTGCCGCAAATTCATATTAAAACGGAAATCAGCGCAGTATTTCTCCTTACCGCGGGTAAATAAAAAACAATGTCCGCGGTCTTATGTCTATAGGGAGGTGTAACAATGGAAAAACAGCATTCATCTTATGAAACCATCTTTATCTGCGATCTTTCAATCGGAGAAGAGGGCGTTAAAGCTTTGGTTGCCAAATTTATCGGAATGATCAATACGGCAGGCAAGCTGACCGGTTTAAACGAATGGGGCAAACGCAGGCTTGCTTACCCCATCAACGATTTGAACGAAGGTTATTATGTACTCGCTACTTTTGACGCTCCTCAGGATTTCCCGGCCGAACTTGACCGTGTTTTTCATATCACGGACGGACTGATGCGTTCGATGATCATAAAAACAAAACCCGTTAAGGCGGCGGTAAAGAATGAAGCCGAGGTAATTCCCGCTCCTGCAGTGGTAATCGTCGGTTCCGACGAAGAACCGGCAGCAGACGTCCCGGATGCCGCACCGGCAGCCGGCAGTTCAACAAACGGTTAAAAACGGGAAGGGGCATTGATATGGCAAGCTTGAATAAGGTTATACTCATCGGCAACCTGACGGCTGACCCGGAATTAAAACAGACCCCGAACGGCATATCGGTATGTTCATTCAGAATAGGCATTTCCCGGCGGTATAAAAATGCCGAGGGCAAATATGATTCCGATTTTATTGACATCGTAACCTGGCGGCAGACGGCTGAGTTTGTTACGAAATATTTTAAAAAAGGCAAGTCTATCTGTGTAGTGGGTTCTCTTCAGCAGCGTTCCTGGACCGACCAGCAGCAGCAAAAACGATATGCTGTCGAAGTGGTTGCAGATGAAGTTTCCTTCGTCGATAAAGCGGACAACAGTCAGTCCGGTTACGGCACTGTCAATGCAGCCAATGTCACCGCCCACGACACGGCCGAAAGTTATACTCCGCCCGCATATTCTTCCAACGATCAGACGAATAAATTCGAAGATTTATCCGGCGACGACGATCTGCCTTTTTAGTCTGCTGACAGTTCATTCCGGATTACAGGGCATGATAAAGCATCCGATTATTTTTATTAACATGGAGGTTCATGAGATGGACAATGACAGAGATTCCCAGTCGAGAGGTCCTCGCCAGGGAATGAACCGCAAACGCAAAAAGGTTTGCGCTTTTTGTACAGATAAAATCGAGCATATCGATTATAAAGATATGATGCGCCTGCGCAAATGCATAAGCGAACGTGCGAAAATTCTGCCGAGACGGATCACAGGCACATGCGCGATGCACCAGCGTCAACTCACCACGGCGATCAAAAGAGCACGCCTTGTCGCTCTTTTACCGTATGTAAGTGACTGATATTTGATTTTTAT
This sequence comes from uncultured Lachnospiraceae bacterium, assembly GCA_964628455.1. Classification (GTDB taxonomy): domain Bacteria; phylum Bacillota; class Clostridia; order Oscillospirales; family CAG-272; genus JAQVWU01. Next base: position 26,159 of record CAZVPD010000007.1, on the reverse strand, counting down.
CGAAATATCCCGCAAAACCGGAGGAAGATCCTCCGGTTTTTTTATTTCACCGCATGTCAGAAGTGCAGGCTGTATTTTGGGATTACCGCCAAATGTGTATCCCGTATTGACATAACCATACGGATGAATTATAATATGTACAATACAAAAACACCAACCCATTCATGACGGACACAACAGCACGCCATGACGATATCCTGCCGGTTTTCCGAACCAAGAAAGGATGAACAAATGAACAAACTGCATGTAAACGGACGTTATCTGTCATATGGCGACAACAAACCTTTCTTTTATGCGGCAGATACCGCATGGGAAATTTTTCATCGCATCGGCAGAGAAGACGCGGTTTATTATCTTGACAACCGTGCGCGGCAAGGATTCAATGCGATTCAGGCAGTCGCGCTGGCGGAATTCGAAGGGCTTACCGTACCGAACGCATACGGCAGACTGCCTTTAAAATTTACGGACGGTTTACCCGACCCTACTTTACCGGACACGGACAGCGGATATTCATACTGGTCACACACCGACTATATCATATCAGAAGCACAGAAACGCGGGTTGTTTATTGTACTGCTGCCCACATGGGGTGATAAATTCAATAAACTCTGGGGAAAAGGGCCTGAAATATTCAACGAATCAAACGCTTACACCTATGCATCCTGGATCGCGGAACGATACCGCAGCGAATGGAATATAATCTGGATGCTCGGAGGGGACCGTCCGCTCGATCATGCCGAACATCGTGCGGTTATCGATGCAATGGCCCGCGGGATCCGTGATACGGGGGATACGCACCTTATCACATTCCACCCCTGCGGCTGCCGCAATTCACTCGACTGGCTTTCTGACGCGGACTATATCGATTTTCATACATCGCAGACAGGACACGGTATCGAACACTGTTATAAAAGCGATGAAATCATGCGACACATGGCAGAAAAAACCGGCAAGCCGTATATGGACTCCGAATCGAGGTATGAAGATCATCCCGCCTGTTTTGATGCATCCCTGAACTATTTGTGGGACGCCGGCGATATGCGTCAGAACACATACTGGAATATAACGACAGGCACATGCGGACAGACATACGGAAATCACTGTATCTGGTCCTTCAACCATACGCCTTCATCCTACTTCCCTTTTTCCTGGAAAGACGCGCTCCTGCATCCCGGCGCCGAACAATTCGGTTATGCCCGAAAACTTCGCGAAAGCAGGGATTTTTTTTCATTCCGCTCCGCGCCCGAACTTGTTCTGACAAAATATGAAGGCATGGGTCACATAACCGCAGGTATGGGAGACCGGTATGCCTATATATACACCCCGCTCGGACTTCCTTTTGCCGCAAATTTAAAGCTTCTCGGCGGAACCGTTCTGCGTGCGGCCTGGTTTGATCCCCGAACCGGAGAAGAAAAGGTTTTTGCCGTCCTGAACGGAGAAAATGCATCTCATTTCACGCCTCCGGCTCAGGGAAAAGGTTTCGACTGGATCCTTATACTTGAAGCCGTAAAATAAGCCTCCGGACTCCGATACTATTTTTATACCCGGGCTATGCTATTATTCACATTTGATTAATTGTCCGAAAGGATTGCGGCTTGTTTTATTTAACGAAAATGATCAACGGAGCAGAAAATCGAATGATCTACGAATACAGCGATAAAATGAAAAAAATCCCGTTGTCCGAAATCGATCCCTCCTGTATTACCGTCGGTTTGATTACAATCGAAGAACTTGTACAAAACAATCAGCTGTTTGGCTTTTCCGAAGCGGCAATAGCTGAATGTCAAAATAAATCATTCGGTTTTCGCGGTTCGGTCGACAATTTCGAAGACTACAGTTTCGGGATGCTTCACATTATCGATATCGGCAATATTTTCGGTGAACGGGACAGGATCGGGTTTTTTATTAAAAAGAATCTGTTTCTGCTCGTTGATGCGGAGGATAAAGACGACAGTACATCCGCGATTTTCGAAACAGCCATGCAGCAGATAAAATACCCGCAAATTACAATCGAAAAACTCATCTACGCGTTTTTATCAAAACTGCTTAACAAAGACTACAAATTGCTTGAAAAAATGGAATTCGATTTAGCCTCACTCGAAGACGGGATGGATACCAGGACCAATAAAATAAAATTTAACGCAGAATTGCTGCTCATGAAGAAAAAATTCCTGCTTGTGCGAAATTATTACGAGCAGCTGATCGATATCAGCGAGGAGCTGCGGGAAAATGACAACAATCTTTTTGAAGAGGAAAATCTCAGGTATTTCAAGATGTTTTCCGACAAAGTGACCCGGCTTGCAAACAATGTTAATTACATGCACGAAAGTCTGGTACAGCTGCGCGAAGCTTATGAAGCTTCCATAGACATCAACCTTAATAATATCATGAAACTTTTTACCGTTATCACTACGATATTTATGCCGCTGACGCTTATAACGGGCTGGTATGGCATGAATTTCGATTCCATGCCCGAACTTACATGGAAATTCGGATATATCTGCGTAATCATACTGAGTCTGGCTGTGGTAATTTTATGCCTGTGGCTTTTCAAAAAGAAAAAATTCCTGTAACTTAACAACAAACTGATCCTATATTTTGAACGGAGGTTTTATATGATACCGCAAAAAGTCATCCTCCCACCGCCGAAACATTATGAACAGGCCGGGGGAGAACCGCTGCTTCTGGGCATTTCGGGAACATCGTTTTGTTCGCTGATCATTAAAGCGGATACATCCGACCCTCAGGCCGAATCAGCCGCCGCAATGGTAAACGAAAAGCTTAAGGCTCTTTTAAACGGGGCTACGGGAAACCGGATCGTTATCACGCTCGAAACCGCAGAACCGCCGAAGGATATGATAAACGCCTGTCAGGGATACAGTATTTTTTCAGATGCAGGAAAAATCACGCTGACGGGTTACGGATCCTCCGGCCTTTTTTACGCCGCAGTTACTTTCTGCCGTATTCTATCACTTGACGGCAACCGGGTTGTTTTCCCGAAAATAAAACTGACCGACTATCCCGACCTCACTACACGCGGGCATTTCGTTGAATCGCGCTACGGTTCCAATCTGATGAATTTTGATGACTGGAAGCAGGTCGTAGACAATATGGCCATGATGAAAATGAATCAGCTGGTCATATCCGTTTACGGCTGCTGGTGCGTTCAATATGACGGTCTTGTCAGCGAATATCTTTACATCCCCCTGAAAACATGTCCGGAACTGAAGACTCCCGTAGTCACCCGTTATTTTTCCCCGTCGGCCGGCTGGAAAGATTATGTTTCCCTTCCTCCAATGTTTGAACAGGATTTTTTCGGAGAACTTATCGCATACGGCAAGACAAAAGCCGTAACTGTCCTTCCGCTTTTCAATTCATACGGGCACAACACCCTTATCCCGGCTCGGTATACCGAAGTTTCCGCACTTGAAGATGACGGACGACCGTCCAAAACCGGATTCTGCACATCAAATCCCAAAACATACAAGCTTCTGTTTGCCATATACGATGAGATCATCGAACGTTATCTCAAACCCAATCAAGGCGACAGCTTCCATATAGGAATGGATGAAGTATGGGACGGCATTGCGCTGAATGCCGAGGAACCGTTCCGCACAAGATCCACATGGTGCCGCTGTCCGGAGTGCAGCAAAAAGACCCGCGAAGAACTCTATATAAATCACGCGTTGAAATTGATTTCTCATTTAAAAGACAAAGGCATGAAAAACATCTATATGTATAACGATATGTTGAAATTCGCCGCTGAAGCCAATCCGGGTGAGATCAGTCTTGCCCGTAAATTCGCATCTCTGCTGTGGGAAAAAGGGCTTCATCAAGTCACTGTCATGGACTGCTGGACATACAGTGAATCCCACGAGGGCCTTAGTTTTAAATCAACGCTTCCGGAACTCGGTCTGCGGCGGACCGTCAAGCCATGGAACGGTTATTATCACTGGACTCTGATCACTCATCCGCTGAATAATATCTTCATGATGGCTGAAATGGCACATAACGACAACGCCGAAGGTCTGCAGTCTTATTCTTCCTGGGACCTGAGTTATCAGCGGAACAATACCGCCGAGGCGTCCTATTCATGGAATTTCGAAGGAACGAAAACAAACGAACATTTCAAACAGGAATACGCGGGATTTATCGGAGAAAATGAAAAAGAAACCGCCGTCAAAGCATTTGAAGCGCTTGAAGAATCGGTAAATCCCTTCAATTCGAAATACGGGCTTATGCTTTCGGGTCTGTCCTATTATTTTCACTCCTATGTACATGCAGGATCTCCCTATCCGCGGCGCTTCCCCGGAGAAGCAATCAGCCGTTTGCTTCAGGACAGAAAAACGTCCGAAAAAATGCTGACGGAAATTGAAGCTTCGGCTTCGGCTGCTGCGGAGTTGTTTGCACATCTTGCGGACAATCCCTCGGCTGACTATAGGCTTGCCGCCCGATATGTCTATGAAGCCAAAAATTATTTATGTCTTGTCCGTGATTACACGGCTCTTCTGAAAATGCATGACCTGTCGGCTGATCTGCCAAATATGGAAATCGCGAAAAAGATAGGTGCTATCGCTGCCGGACGCAAAGCTGCCCGCCTGACTCTGATGGCGCTGCTTGAAGGGACGAGAGAACACTATCTATTGGCTTCCCATATGCGCAATCATACGATCTTCATGCAGTATTTCGCCGACCTTGAAGGTTATCTGAAATATACGCCGTCCGATTCTGTCTGTCTCGATTTTACGGACAATACCCATTTCGCAAGCGAAGCATTTTGGAAATTGAGGTGACGGCATGACCGTTATTACAAACTGCATTATAACTCTGCGCGACTGCTTCATTGACAAAGGTGTGATCGCAACCGAAAACGGTATCATCAGCGACTTCGGTCCGGCCGGGTCCGTTATCATTCCCGAAAGCGCGGAAATCATCGACGCAGGCGGTTTATTTGCCGGTCCCGGCCTGATTGATATCCATACGCATTCCGGAGGCGGAAAATATTTTTTCGAGGATCCGGTCTTTGCCTGTGATTTTGTGCTGTCACACGGCGTCACTTCCGTCATGCCCGCGTTATATTTCAATATGGACCGGGAAAATTATCTCCGTGCTATAAAAACCATCGGCCTGGCTGCTGCAGACTGCCCTAATTTCGCAGGTTATTATATGGAAGGGCCTTATCTGAATCCCAAATTCGGAGCCGACCGGGAAAACAATCCGTGGCAGGGCGCAATCTCATCTTCCGATTATAAAGAAATCATCGAATCAGTCAAACAAAACGCCCGTGTCTGGGCTCTGGCACCGGAACGGCCGGGTATACACGCATTTGCCGCCGATGTGAAAGCAGCGATACCCGGCATCGTGCTGTCGGTCGCACACAGCGAAGCATCCCCAGAACAGATCGAAGCGCTGATCCCTCTGGGGCTTCAACTCGCCACCCATCACACAAACGCGACGGGTGATCTTCCCAAATATCCCGAATGCCGGGGGGTATGTGTCGATGAGACAGTCAATTATCATGACGATATATACGCAGAACTGATCGCGGACTCACGGGGCATTCATGTTGCCCCTTATATGCTCAGACTCGTCGCCAAAATAAAGGGGAAAGATAAAATCATTCTGATATCCGACACCTGCGTCTTCAACGGAGCGGTACCCGACGGCTATGAAGGTGTTACCGATATCAACTTCGACGATTCGGGTGAAATCGCGGGTTCAAAACTGACGCTCGATACAGCCTGCCGCAATATGATCATACATACCGGATGTTCGCTGACCGACATTTTTAAATACGCTTCGGCAAATCCCGCGAAACTTCTGAATTTAAGAGGAAAAGGAGAAATCAAACGAGGAAACGACGCCGATATCCTATTATGCGATTGCTTCATGAATGTAAAAAGTGTATTTTTAAAAGGAGAAAAAGTAAAATGAATTATATCCCGTTTGATCCGCCGACAGACTTCGATTTTATTCCCGGTGATTATGTACCCTTCAAAGACCGGGAGTTATGTGAAAAGCTGCGAAAAATTTCCGGAAAAGACCTTGAAAATCATCCGAATCCGGATTTTAAAATTAAAGTGATGATGAACCCGCATCCTGTATTAATCGGGACATTGTTCACCCGAATCAAGGAATCAGATGATTATAACAGAAAGCTGACATTGATTTTGGGCAATCCCGAACCCGAAACTTATATCCCGCTTGCGCAGCTGATCAATTACCACGGTGTAAATTGCCGTAATGTGCATCTTTTCGCAATGGATGAATGGGCTGATGACGCCGGAAACATAGCGCCCGAAACGTATAAAGCGGGATTCGCACATTCGATGCTGAAATATTTTGTCTATAGGATAGATGAAAAACTTCGGATGCCGCTTTCAAACGTCCGATATCCGACCAATAAAAACATTTCCGATTATTCCAAAATGATCACCGAATGCGGAGAAGGAGGCGCCGACTTATGCAGTTCGTCACCCGGATGGACCGGACATATGGCATTCATCGATCCCGTGCCCGAATTTCTGTGCGAGGACATGAATGAATATCTGAAAAAAGAAGCGCGTATAGTGAAACTTCACCCGCTCACGGTGGCTCAAAACTCCCTGCACGGGGTGTTCGGTCAGTCGGGATATATTGCCGACGTTCCTCCGAAAGCCGCCACGATCGGCCCGGTCGACGTTCTGAACGCACGCGAACGGATCGAAGTCCATTCGCTTCTGACCTGCAACACATTTTCATCCTGGCAGCGCATGACGTCAAGGCTTGTTCTGCACGGCCCTGTAACACCGCTTATACCCAGTTCCATGCTTCAGCTCATGAAAACACAGGTGTATGTCAGCGAAGAAATCGCCGCGCCTTTCGGATGTGAAGAAACGACCGGTTATTGACATAAGGAGAACCAAAAATGTATAAATGCGGATTATATGAAAGCGATATCACGCCTGCTTTAGGCATGGAAATGCCCGGACACTTTCAATTGCGCAAGGCTAAGGCTATTATCGACCGTTTATACTGTCACGCCGCTTTTTTTGAAAACGAGTCCTCAAAGTCACTTATTATATCCAATGATATGATCCTTGTCCCTTCCGATGTTGCGGAAAAGGCACGTAAAGAAATAGCCGGCCGGCTGGATATGGACGAAAATTGTATACTCATCTGCGCCACACACACCCACACAGGCGGACCTGTCGAAACATGGGGTGATTTTGTGCATACGGACGATGAGTACAACCGTTTCTTTCTTTCACGGATTATAGACACCGCCTGCCTTGCCGCATCCGAAGCGCGAAGCGTTGCACTGAGTTACGGGTCCGGGCATGAAGATAAAATTTCTTATTACCGCGACTTTATTTTACCCGACGGCAGTTACCGCACAAATCCGGGATCCGGTTACCAAGGGAAACATGCTTTCGGGAAAACGGATCCGGAAGTCGGTGTTTTGCGGATAGACAATACAGACGGAACACCTTACGGTGTTCTTGTAAATTTCGCCTGCCATTGCGACTGCCTCGGCGGAACAGACAGTTATTCCGCGGATTACCCCGGAGAATTATGTGCTTCTCTTAAAAAGTTCTACGGACCGGACTTTATTACTGTCTTTGTCAACGGATTCTGCGGAAATATAAACCACTGCGACTTTACAGGTATCCCCCCTTTTCATGATGTGCCGGCCCATTACAAACGGATGGGCAGAATGCTCGCAGCCGATGTCATCCGTATCCGGGAAATGACTTCCGCATTCGGGACCGACCGGATCGCGGGTAAATCCATAAAAGTAAAAATACCTACCCGCGAACCCGACGCTGCACTGGTCGAATGGGCTCAGACTTATCTTAAAAAAGAAAAAAGCGAAACCAATGCCGTTGATCTCTTTTACGCTTCGGAAACCGAATACAGGCGGCTGGCCGGAGTGGAGGATTGCGAAGCATTCCTACAGATCATCGTGATCGGTGAACTGGCTCTTTTCGGGTCTCCCGCGGAAACATATACGGAATTTGCGGCGATATTAAAAGAAAAGTCCCCTTACAGGTACAATATGACGGCAAATCTGGCGAACGGCTGTCTGGGATATATTCCCATACGCGAACTCTTTCAGCCGGGTATATATGAAGCGCGTCTTTGTTCATCCAGCAATCTCATACCGGACGCAGGTTATATCATAACCGACCATCTGCTGCGACTTGCCGACAACCTGCATGAATAATAATTTGCGTTTATAAAAAACAAATAAAAACATGCTCCGGCATGTTTTTTATTTATAAATTTTTTACACAAATATCTATTGCAACCGTTTGATTTTATGGTATAATGGCGTAATGTGTTTTTTGGAGAGTGATTAAAATTAAGCCCGGATTTTTATTGCTTATCTCTTTGATCATGCTGATGACAGCCGGCTGCCGTCAACCCGTAGTTACCGAAACCATATCGCCGGAAATAAGCGCACCGCTTGTTCTGGTCGGAAGCGGAAAATGCGACTATACCGTGATCCGTTCCGATTATTCCAACGGTGAGGATGTGAAAGCTGCCATACTACTATGCGGAGCCATCGAAAAAGCAACGGGTGTCCGGCCCAAAATATCTACCGACTGGGACGGCAATCCGGTCACAGAGCATGAACTGATCATAGGCGAGACCCTGAGAGAAAAAACAGAAGGCTATTCGGTCGACCGCGCAGCTCTCGGAAAAAACGGTTATTCGATAAAAGCAGTGGGTGAAAAAATCTATATTACAGGCGGTTCGGATAAAGCGACGTATACGGCAGCCGAATATTTTCTTGAGACATTTGTTAAAGACAACGGCACGGATATTATAATAGACCGTGATTATTCTTATTCTGTATATCAGGAATTCGATATACGCTCCCTTACCATATGCGGCAAAAACTATCAGGATTTTATCATCATATACGACTCACCTCAATTGCAGCGTACTGCCGAAACATTAGCCGGCGCATTTGCCGATAAAACAGGTAAAATGCTCGAAGTCATTGAAGATAAAGATTATTTATCCAATTACGTCACCAAGGAAAATATCATCCTTCTGATCTCGAAAAAGCCGGACATCAACGGCATACACATGGTCAGAGCGGAAAACGGCAGGCTGATCTTTTCAAGTTCAAGTTCGGAAACCGGTGTTGCGGGTTGTGTAGAAAGTTTCATCACACAGTATATCAAAGATGCTTCGGGCGACTGCCGTGTTTCCGAAGGATTTATATACAGCACGGCAGGCGATTATATCAGTATAAAAGATCCCCGGAAAAATTGAAAATAAAAAACAGGTGGCTAACCTATGAAATCAAAAAATTATTTCTTTCTTTTTCTTCTTGCAGTTTTCCTTTTTTTGTTCACATCCTGTGCCGGCAGCACTCCGGTCAGTTCGGTTTCCGCTGCGGAACTGGTCAAAGCGTCTGTTGCGGGATATGAAAGCGCTGATGTTCCGGATTCGCTGCTGTTTGTCCGCGGAGCTGCAGAAGACAGCGCCAATTACCTCGATTCCGAAACGGCGGGACTTTATTTCAAAGGAATATACGGAGCCGACATGACCGTGTTCGATTCGCTTGCAGATTATGCGATTCATATCCCAAACACTAAACGGGTCTTTGAAATCGATATTTTGGTTACACATAGCCCCGATGAACTGGTTGCGGCAGCCGATCTGCTTGAAAGCAGACTGACCGTAAAAAACAACGGTGATATACAAAACTACACTCCTGCCGAAGTGCCGCTGCTTAAAAGCGCGGAAATATACACGACAGGAAATTATGCCGTTTTGCTTGCAACACCGGATAATTCCGTGGCACGCGGCATCATTGATAATTTAATATATTCGGAAACAACCGCTCCGGAAAGCGTTGATGTAACGGAACAGACATCTTCTTACGATCTCCATGAATTTACATCGGTTACGGAGATCGATCCCGACGACCGGATTGAAAACACCGACACGGAAACGGCAGATTCGGCACGCAGTGAAATTCCCGACATCACAGTGGTTATGCATAATGAAAACAGACGCGTTTTAATCGGAGGAACCTGTGCGGCCGATGCCGTCATTCACATGCGGGGAGGAAGACCTGACCTATCGTCCGGATGACGGTAATTTTCTCGGGAACATCGAAATACCCTCCACAGGTTCTGCGCTGATCCATGTCACCGCTGAGCAGCCCGGTCTTGCCGAAAGCGAACCTTATGAAATAAGCGTGAAAGAACGAACCGACGTCGACTTGATCAACCGAATGGGAGCATATCATCACATCATCGGCGCCGATTATCAGGGATTTGTCGTCGATGAAATAAACGACCGCACCGGCGCGAATGTATTCACGGACAAACAAACCGAATCCGTAAAAAAACGAATCGCGGAACGTGTCGATTTTTTGAACGGAATCGGCTGTGAACTCATCTACTTTATTATCCCGACTCCGATGCATGTCTATCCCGAACTTGTGCCGGAGCGTTTTCCCCTGAATACGGGCATTACGCGTACCGAGCAGTTCGAAACAGCCGCTGCCGAAGCGGGCGCAAAAGTTATCAATCTTTTTGACCTGTTCTCCGAACATAAAAACGACGAATTTAAAATTTTTCATAAAACCGACACCCATTGGACTCAATACGGCGCATTTCTCGGTTACAGGTCCCTCATGTCGTATGTCTCGCAAAAATGGCCCGAGGCTGCCGGACGCAGGCCGGATGAAGTGGAGTTTTACAAAAAGCAAGTTGAGATAGCCGACCTTGCGGAACATACCACCATGGACCAGAGTCTCCTGCGTGAAAACGCCACTTTTATGCGGCTCCTGTTTGAAACAAAATACGATCCGGAAATATTTCATCCCCGTACGAACCGGCTTACACATGACCTTTGCTCTCAGGACCACATTACGACCTCATCGCAGACCGAACTGCAGCTGCCGCGTGCTTATGTTATGCGCGATTCATTCGGTACCCCGATTTATTCTCTTATTTCCGATGCATTTTCCAGTGTGCACTGGAAAGCCATGTGGAGTTATGATTTCGACAAAAAAGACATCACCTCATTTAAACCCGATTACGTCATTTATGTGATAACCGAACGCAATATCGGAAACATTATCGGATAAATCCGGTTAAACTGTTTATCGCAGCTGCCGGGTCAGCAAAAACCTTCAAAAATACATTCTCAAGGATTGATGATGAACAATTCACCGGAAAGCAGCTTCCATGAAACCGCATATCGTACATTCCGCCTTATGATCCGCATTCTGACGCTGTCGGCTTTTTTATTTATCCTGTTTCTGCCCGCTGTTCTGATACTGTTCGGAACAACCGAGGCAGCTCCGAATAAAACACCTTCAGCAGATGATTTTTTTTCGGGTGATTTTCAGGAGAAAGCCGAAAAATGGCTGCTGGAGATCCTTCCTTTCGGGAATGACATCAGAATTTTAAGCAGCCGCATCACATCATCTCCGGTTTCGTCGTCGGCACCCTCCGTCGCGGAATCTTCCGCCGCTGCGGATTCCGAGTCCGGAATTCCGGAAAGCGGGACAGAAGAACCCGACATTCTCTGGAACGATACAAATCCTCTGTATGCGGAAATCAATAAAATACGCGCTTTCCGCACAATGACCGAACCTTCCGGTTATAAAGGCGCTCCGACCGTCATCATCGGGAAATCCGGCTATTTATATGAAAACGGCTATATAAACGAATATCTGGGTTATTCCGAAATGTACCGTGAAGTCACGAAAGAACGGATAAAAAATCAGGTGCTGATGCTCGAGTATATTTCGGAACGCCTGAAAGAAAACGGCTGTGCTTTTGTTTTTGTCCTCACTCCTTCAAAAGCCTCGCAATATCCCGAAGCTATTCCCGAATGGTACAAAAAGCAAAATAAAACACCCGACGGCTACACGCGGCCATATGAACTGTTCATCAAAGAACTCGCAGGAAGCGGAGTTCCTTACATCGATTCTGCAGCGCTTTATGCGGAAATCGGTCTGGAAGAAACTTTCCCGAAGACCGGTACACACTGGAACAAACCGGCAGCTTTCGAAACCACACGGGCTATACTCCTTGAATACGAAAAACAGACGGGACTCGAGATCAGACGGCTTGCTGCCGACCGTTTGCTTTCCTCGAAAAATCCGCCCGGTTTCGGAAACCCCGAACAGGATATCCTTGGATTTGTCATCAACGGCATCAAACGGTCCGACCTGATCCTCGACGATAATTATTACTGGCCCGACGCTTATGTCGAAAACGAAGACTGCAAAAACCGGCCGAACTTTTTTATACAGGGCGGTTCCTTCGCGCATGACTTTACAACGTATTTTTCGTCCTTTAATATAGCGTCAAAGATAACCAGAATGTATTATAACGGCTTTCCGAGCGATGCTTTGAACGCATTCGACGATCCGTCCCGCTGGGAAAAATTATTAAACAACATCGATTATGTCATTTTCGAATGCAATGAGCAATTTGTCAGGTCTCTCGGGGGGAATTCGCCCGACTGGTCCGGCGATAAACGGGGATATGAAATCGGTCCGGATTGTTATGAATCGCTTTACAACTACTTAAAGTCAACAGAACAATGAGGACCGGTAAATGACATTTTCATCTGCTCTTTTCGTTCTGTTTTTCCTTCCGGCCGTATTGCTTGTATATTACATAATACCCGGCCGATTTTTCGGCGCGCGAAACGCGGTGCTTCTACTCTCCTCGATCCTCTTTTACGCCTGGGGCGAACCCGTTAATATTTTATTTATACTGATATCGGCTGCAGTCAACTACAGCCTTGCGATATTGCCGGAAAAATATGGGAAAGGTATACAGGGACGCCGTTTGTGGTTTGCAGCCGCCTTGATTTTTAATATCGGTTTGCTCGTTTATTTAAAATACGGCATTTTCTTCACGGGAAACGCCGCACAGAACACCGCGTTTCCGATAGGCATGTCTTTTTTCACCCTGCAGGCCATCTCCTATGTATATGATGTATATTCCGGCATTATACCCGCACAAAAAAGCATACCCGAATTTGCTCTGTACCTTTCATTTTTCCCCAAAATGGCAGCAGGCCCTGTCGTCCGCTTTAAAGAATTTAAAGCGCAGCTTTCGGAACGAAAAAGCACTGCCGACAGTTTTCTAAAAGGAGCCGCCTGTTTTACGAGAGGATTCGCAAAAAAAGTTCTGCTCGCGAGTATTACGGCTGTCACCGCCGATGCGATTTTCGAAGGGGATATAGGAACATCAGCAGCAGCGGTATGGATCGGTACCGCCGTTTTCGGACTGGAGATCTTTTTCGGCCTATCGGGTTATACGGATATGGCAGCCGGTCTGGCGCGTATGTTTGGCTTTGATTTCCCGGAAAGCTTCGATTATCCCTATATTTCGGTTTCTCTGCGCGACTTTTGGCGGCGCTGGCATATAAGCGTTTCCTCCTGGTTTCGCGATTATCTGTACATACCGCTGGGGGGAAGCCGTTCAGGCTGTGTCCGCACAAGCTTCAATCTGCTGATCGTCTTCGCCGCAGCCGGTTTATGGTATGGAACAGGTTTGAATTTCCTTCTCTGGGGATTGTATCACGGATTGTTTTTCATACTCGAACGGACAATTCCGGTCAGGATCAAAAACCGCATACCCCGATTTATCGGCCGTATTTATACTTTAATCATCATACTGGCAGGATGGACCATATTCCGCGCCGACACCCCCGCTTCCGCGATACATTACCTGATTACGATGTTTAATCCCGCAAACCTCGCTTCCCCTCCGGATATTCCGATCAGCGGTTTCACGCTGACGGTTCTGTTTGCTTCGGTTATTCTCTCGGTTCCGGCGATACCTTATCTGAAAGAAAAACTCCTGATGCTGAAGTACGGCCGGGCTGTCTCCGATGTGCTGGTCCTGTTTGAAATAACCGGTCTTCTGCTGTTATCCATCGCATTCTTAACAGGTTCCGAACTCGGACATCATGCTGCGTCGCTTTTATATTTCCCATAAAACACATCGGAGATACCTGATGAATTCATTTTATAAATTAACGCTGCTTTCTGTTTTTATCGTTTTATTATCGCTCCGGTTTTTCGCAATTTCCGCTTCAGCCGAAAATCTGTGCCGTTACGCGGTCTTATACGGTTCATCCGGCTTTATCAATGATGAAGAGCAGGATATTTTCGCATTCGACGGGAATTACGACACAAAATGGTGTGCCACCTACGACAATATCATTATAAGCGAGGAAACACAGGAAGTATTCGAACTCGGTTATATGCACTGGCTGGCTGTCGATCTGGGTGATCCCCGTTATTTCGACTCCTATAAGCTTATACATGCTTCCAAAGGATTACGGGACTTCGGAATATACGATTACAATGCAGTCGCATGGGCAGTTCAGATAAGCGATGACGGAAAAAACTGGACGACCGTCTCCGAATTTTACGACAATTATGAAGAAACCACCGAGGTGTTTATAGGAATACGGCTGGCGCGTTATATCAGACTGATGATATCCCAGCCTGAGGCAAGCGGGGGAAGCACCGTTCGTCTGCCCGAATTCGAGCTTTATGAATGTGCCGAAGGAAAACCCGCCGAAGGGATGATCTCAGAACTGCTGACGGAAACCGAACCCCCGGCCGAAACCGCCCGGGAGCCTGAAACAACAGGATCGCCGGAAAGTCAAATTCCCGAAAATACCGATAAACCTGCCGAAAACGAAGCCGGAACGAAAATAACAGGCGCACATATTGCCGGCATTGTCATAACCGCCATAGCAGCACTCGGTACCGGATTTACCGCATATCACAGAGAATTCTGGACCGGCAAGAATTAAGGCAACAGAAAAAAAGGACCGCTGCAGTCAAATCCGCAGCGGTCCTTTTTTCGGGTGATTATTGAAGCTGTTTAAAGCAAGGGCGCAGACGTTCATAAAGCTCGCCGTAAAGCTTATAATTCTTCCTGTATGTTTCCGCACTATTCCGGTCATAAACCGTTGTGTCTTTGATTCCTATCAGCTCCGAACAGGCGGAAGGGACATTTTTATAAATACCGGCACCGACTCCCGCCAGTATGGCTACTCCCAAGGCTCCACCCTGTTTTGAATTCGAAACCGATATATCCATACCGAACGCGTCGGCCATCATCTGTCTCCATAATCTGCTGTTGCCGCCGCCTCCCGAAGCCAGGACGGTTTCCGGTTCGGTGCCCATGCCGCGGATGATACCGATACAATCGCAAAGCGAATAGATGACGCCTTCCATAACGGCGCGGAGCATATCCGCTTTGCCGTGAATGGCTGACAAACCGAAGAAAACGCCGCGGGCATCGGGATCCAGGTGGGGGGTGCGTTCCCCCATCAGATAAGGGAGATAGATCAGTCCGTTGGCGCCGCACGGCACACGCGAGCAGATTTTATCCATTATATAGTTGGGGTCTTCGCCAAGCAGCAAAGCTGTTTCTTTTTCACCTGGAAAGAATCTGTCGCGCATCCATTTAAACGAGAGCCCCGCTGCCTGCGTCACCCCCATAATGTGCCATGCACCCGGAACGGCGTGGCAGAAAGTATGAACCCTTCCTTTCGGATCGATCGAAATCTTATCCGTATGAGCAAAAACCACGCCGGAAGTTCCTATCGTAGCCGATATAAGTCCTTCGCGGACAATTCCGTTTCCGACAGCTCCCGCAGCCTGGTCTCCCGCACCACCGACCACAATCGTTCCTGTTTTCAAACCCGTCAGTGCAGCTGCGGACGCGCTGACACGGCCCGTCACTTCGCATGATTCATATACTCTGCCCAGTTTTTCCATACCTATACCGAGTTTATCAAGCACGAACGGCGACCAGCACCGGGACGGAATATCAAGCAGCTGCATACCCGAAGCGTCGGATACTTCCGTGGCAAACTCACCTGTCAGCATATACCGGATGTAGTCTTTAGGCAGCATGATCTTTACGCAGCGTTCATAATTACGGGGTTCGTTATTTTTTATCCACATGATTTTCGATGCCGTAAATCCCGTCAAAGCCGGATTGGCTGTGATCTCGATCAGTTTATCCGCTCCGATAAGCGACGTGATTTGTTCGCATTCAAGTGCTGTCCGCTGGTCGCACCATATGATAGACGGGCGAATCACATCATCGTTTTTATCAAGCATGACAAGGCCGTGCATCTGCCCGGATAGGCCTACCCCTTTGATATCGGCGGCATCAATACCCGATTTGTCGATAACGTCGCGCACAGATAAGCAGACGGCTTTCCACCAGTCTGCGGGATCCTGTTCCGCCCATCCGTTTCTGGGCTGAGACATGACGTACTCATACAGCGCATCGGCTATGGTGTTTCCCGCTTCATCGAAAAGCACCGTTTTTGTTCCCGAAGTTCCGATATCCGTTCCTATCAGATATGCCATAAAGCTCCTCCTCAACGGTCATAAAATATAATTTATACTATTCTGAAATACTTGATCGGCTTCACTGCGCTGCCGCCGGCATAGCTCCGGACTTCTCCGAGTGCCAAAAAACCGCCGTCATCATAAATACGCAGACGTTCGCCTTCGGCAAACGAGGTTTTGATTTTCGCCTGATAAATCTCGGCTCCGGATCCGGCCAGTTTGGCGAAAAATCCGTTTAATTTCAAAACAGGATATTCCGAAAACAGATTTTCAACCGGAAGCAGTATACCGGTTCGTTCGGCTGCCGTCATCGCTTCGATCTGCCCGGGCGCGTAAGCTTCTCCGATCGAAAAAGCACCGGCTGTCATTCGCTGAAGGCTGCTCATCGCACCGCCGCATCCGAGAACGGAGCCGATATCCTCACAAAGTGTCCGGATATATGTCCCTTTTGAACAATGTATATCCAGTTCATATTCGCCTTCGGCTGCATCGACCGGACTGACATTAAGCGAATAGATCGTGACGGGTCTTGCTTCACGGTCAACCAGGACACCCCGGCGGGCCAGGTCCACCAGCTTGCGGCCGTTGATTTTTATCGCACTGTACATCGGAGGGATCTGCATGATTTCACCCGTAAAGCGGGAAACGGCCGTTTTCACCGTTTCCGCATCGGGTAATGCATCCGAGCGCATCTGTATCTCCCCGGTGATATCTCCGGTATTCGTGCTTATTCCCAGCCGGAGTCCGGCAAGGTAGCGTTTATCCGCCGCCGTTATATATTCCGAGGCTTTCGCAGCTCTTCCGACGAGTATGACAAGAACCCCTGTCGCCATCGGATCCAAGGTTCCCGTATGTCCGACCTGCCTTGTGCCGTATAGACGCCGTATTTTATTGACAACATCGTGTGATGTCATACCACCGGGCTTGTTGATGACGACAATCCCCGACAGATCAGCTCCTGCCATCCGCTTCCTCCAGCGCCGCAAGAACGCGCTCCATCACCATGCGTTCGGCATCTTCACCGCTGTCAGCCTCTATAAGACCTCCTGCGGCGCGCAGATGACCGCCGCCGCCGAACATTGCACAGAGCTCGTTGGCAGCAACGGAAGGTCCGCTCCTCATGGATATTTTAAACTCGCGGGGATTGTTTGATTTTTGTTTAATGACAACCCCCAGTTCCACGCCTGCAATCTGACGGGGAACCGAACCGATATCGCCGATGTCCTCATCATCAAGATCATACTTTGATTTCATATCATTCGTAAAGCAAGCAGAAGCAACGCTGTTCCCCCGATAAAACTTCAAAGACTCCAGCGTCACACCGACGGCAGTCATTTCCTTCAGCGTTTTATTCTCATACAGCCGCTTGTTTATCTCCGAATGGTCTATACCGGCATCCAGCAGCGCAGCTGCTTTACGATGCGTATCCGACGTCACGTTCCTGTATTTGAAACAGCCGGTATCCGATGAGATCGCAGCATACAGCGCTTCAGCGGCAGATTTACTTAAAGCACCGAAATGACCGATCAGATCCGCGACAATTTCACCGCATGAAGCCGTCCCGCTTTCGACGTAATTGTAAACGGCAAATTCCTCACTCATAGGATGATGGTCGAACTTGATGTCGATTTTACCCGCCATTCTTTGCCCGAATGCTCCCGCAAGTGCAAGCGAAGCCGTATCAACCGATATGACAAGATCCGGCATGAATCCGGCCGGAAGGTTTTCGGGCCGCAAAGATTCAGCCCCTCCGCATATAAAGCGCAGACGTTCGGGCAGTTTATCATCACACACCACTTCGATATTCTTCAGAGGCAAAGCATATTTAATGGCAAATGCGGATCCCAAAGTATCGCCGTCCGGATTTGCATGTGCCAGAACCAGTATATTTTCATGTGAAAGCAGCATATCAGCCGCTTCTTTAAGAGTAATATTATTCATCGTTCTTTTTTGCCTGATCGGTTTCGCCATCCGCCGGTGATATGTGCGCGCTTTTTTCCGCAACCGAACGCAGCAGCGCCGACATATGCGCACCTTTTTCCATACTGTCGTCAAGAATAAAGCGTAGTTCAGGCGTGATACGCAGATTTAATCTCAGCGCCACCTGACTTCGTATATAGCCGTTGGCACTCGCCAGCCCTTTTTTTATTTCATTGATATCCACGCTGCCGCCGACAGCCGAAAAATATATTTTCGCGTTTTTAAGATCCGCGGAACATTCGGCGCCGGTTATGCTGACAAGCGCATTGTTGACGCGCGGATCTTTTACGGTACGCAGTATTTCGGCCAGCTCCTTTGTCAGCTGTTCGTTAATTCTACCCTGCCTGTGTCCTGCCATTATAAAACTCTCGCTTTCTGAATATAACATTGATTGCGATTTTCGATCCCTGCAAAAACTTTCCGAAAACGCATCGTATTTAAATCATAAATCAAACAGATATTCTATTATATCATATTTAAAAAAATAATAAAGATTAATCCTATAAAAAAGTTGAAAATAAAATGATTTTATATTATAATAAAAACAATTCATATGTACGGCAGTGAGGATTATTATGACCGACACATGCTTCAAAATTCTGCACTGTGCGGATATACACCTGGACAGTCCTTTTGCCGACCGGAATCCGGAAAAAGCAGCCGTCCGGCGGCAGGAACTTCGGGGAGCATTCTCATCCATGATGACTTACGCAAAGCTCAACTCCGTTGCCGTCATGCTGATCGCAGGCGACCTGTTTGACAGCCGTTATGTCACCCCGGATACGGTTTCTCTTGTTCTCCGTGAATTTTCCGCCAATAAAACATGCCGTTTTATCATCTCGCCGGGAAATCACGACCCCTATACTCAAAACAGCGTTTACGAGAAAATAGAATTTCCGTCGAATGTTTACATTTTCAACAGCGAACGGCTTTCGTTTTTTTCTTTTGACGAACTGGAAACCGATATTTACGGCTTTGCCTTTTGTTCGCCTGCACTCGATTATAATCCGTTTGCGGGACACAGACCCGAAAATCTGAACCGTCTGAATATTTTGTGCGCCCACGGCGAGACCGGCGTAAACACATCACAGAACTGCCCGATCAAACAAGCCGATATAACCGATTCAGGCTTCGATTATATCGCTCTCGGACACATTCACAACGGCAGCGGCATAACACGGAACAACGGCGTTTATTACGGATACAGCGGATGTCTGGAAGGCCGTGACTTCGGCGAATGCGGGTATAAAGGCGCGCTTTACGGTGAAATATCGAAGAAAAACGGTATTTGTTCCGCGGAAATACGCGGCCTTCGCTTTTCAAAGAGGCGTTATGAGATATTACGTCTTGATTTGACCGGCACGACTGACGAAGGCGATGTTTACGAAAAGATCCATGCGGCCGTCAGGAAAAACTACGGGGAGGATACATCCCTCAGAATTGTGCTTGAAGGCGAAATATCACCCTCGGTTTCGATTGTCGAACGTATTATCCGTGAAAAAATAGAAAATCTATTATTTTCGCTCCAAATCAAAAACAATACTCTCCCCCTGTTTGACTACGCAATACTGGAAAAAGACAGAACCATAAAGGGCGAATATTTTCGCCGTCTCCTTCCCTACCTTCAGGGCAGCGCGGAGCAGCGTGAAAACGCCGCTCTCGCCCTGCGTTATGGTTTATCGGCACTTGCGGGAAATGATATGATACCGGAATAAAGGAAAATTCTTTGATGAAATTCGATATAATCCTCTTTGACGCCGACGGAACGCTGTTTGATTTCGAAAAAGCCGAACAAAGATCTTTCGAAAAAACCGTCCGGTCTTTTCATCTTCCCTTTTCGGAAGAACTTTATAAAGACTATCATCTGATCAACGATATGCTTTGGAAAGAATTCGAAAAGGGTCTGATCAGCAAACCCGACCTGCTGACGGAACGGTTCAGGCGTTATACGAAAAAATACAATATACAAATCGCCGCCGAAGAAATGAACCGCTTTTATCTCGCATCGCTTGGCAGCTGCAGTTATCTGCTTGACGGTGCCGAAGAAGTATGCCGGCACCTTTCTGCGGATAAAAGACTCTATCTTGTTACCAACGGCGAAACTTCCGTTCAGAAAAATCGATTTGAAAGCTCGGATATCAGAAGGTATTTCAAAGATATCTTCGTGTCCGAAACGGCAGGATATCCGAAACCGCATACCGAATATTTCAATTATGTCTTCAGCAGGATCAATAACTTCGACCGGAGTCGTTCCGTCATCATCGGAGATTCTTTATCGGGAGACATTCTGGGGGGAAACAATGCGGGAATCAGGACCGTATGGTACAATCCGGGCAGCGCTTCCAATCAAACCGGCGCCGTATGTGATTATACGATCGGTTCACTGTATGAATTGTATGAACTATTATAAAATAATAAAAAGGCTGCTGAATAATCAATGAAAAAAATCATGGTTCTCATACCTTTCGAAGACGCCGACAAAAAAAGGCTGACAGATGCCGCTCCGGATTTTGAATTCATCTACGGTTTCGGCGATGAAGCGCCGGCAGAAATTTCAGCCGTCATCGGCAACGCCCCGCCCGAACGCCTCTCTTCTCTTACAAAGCTTGAATGGGTGCAGCTTTCATCCGCGGGAACGGAACCGTACAGCAGACACGGCATCCTTCCGCCGGGATGCGTTCTGACCAATGCATCGGGTGCATTCGGGCTTGCCATTTCCGAACACATGATAGGCTGCGTCGCCATGCTGTATAAAAAGCTTCACCTTTACCGCGACAATCAGAATAAAGCGCTTTGGTTTGACCGCGGAAAAGTCAGACGAATCGAAGGAGCAGTCACTCTGGTCATCGGACTCGGAGACATAGGGGGAAAGTTTGCCCAAAAAATGAAGGCACTCGGAGCTTATACAATCGGCATTAAAAGAACCGTTTCACAAAAACCCGATACTATTGACGAGTTATATACTGCCGATGCGATCGATTTATTACTTCCCCGTGCGGATATTGTCGCTTTGGCTCTTCCGGGTACCGCAGCGACCCGAAATATCATGTCCCGAGAACGTATCTTCTCTATGAAAGACGATGCGACACTCATAAATATCGGACGCGGGAATGCGGTTGACACATCGGCTCTTTATGACGCATTGAATTCCGGCAAATTATACGCGGCGGCTCTTGACGTTACGGATCCCGAACCTCTTCCCCCCGGTCACCCGCTCTGGACATGCGAAAACGTCCTCATTACTCCGCATGTCTCGGGCTTTTTCCATTTGCACGATACTTATGAAAACATTGCGGACATCTGCGTCAGCAATCTGAAACGATACCGCGACCGTCTTCCGCTCGAAAATATCGTCGACTTTTCGACGGGATACAGAAAGTCAATATAACCGGGCTATGATAATCGAAAAGCTTTACATAGACAGCTTCGGAGGTCTGCAGAATTTTACACTTGAGTTCGGCAGCGGCATCAATATAACGGAAGGTCCGAATGAATCGGGAAAAACTGCCGCGGCTTCTTTTTGCGCCTATGTTCTGTATGGTTTTGACAAAGGTGAAAAAAATCTAAGGATCGGCCGCGGCAGTCTGTCGGCAGGCGGGTATCTCGAACTGCAGTCGGAAGGCAAACGTTACAGAATAGAACGCGAGACATTCGCAGACGGCAGAGAACGTCTGAAAGCGACCGATCTGAGCGATCATACATCCTGTATGAAAGGTGTTGTACCCGGAGAATTTTTACTCGGCATACCATCCGAGCTCTTCACGCACACATCGTATGTCAGCCAGGCGCAGGGAACAGCCGTCGGCGGCAGCGGTGTTTACGAAGCGCTTGAAAACATTCTGTTTTCGGGCGACGAAGCCGTAAATATTCAAAAAGCGCAGAAAAGACTCGATGAAGCAAGAATCGCCCTGCTTTATAAAAATGAAAAAGGCGGCCGCATAGCCGAATTGAAAAAAGAGCGTGAACAGCTTGCGGCAAGATTTTTCAGAGCATCCGAAAGCAATAAAAAAATCATTCTGACAGAAGCTTCACTTGCGGAAGCCAAAGAAAAACTCCGCGAAAATATAACAAACCGCACTGAATACGAACTGCGGTTAAAATATTACGACGCGGGAACCGCGATACGTCTGTTTGATCGTCTGCATATCCTGAAAGCCGAGGAATCGAGGCTGATATACGAAATCAAAAAAATAAACGATGATCACCGATACGAGGATTTTTTACCGGATGTCTTGTATATTACAAAACTCAGGGAGACCGAGGCTGAAGCGCAGAGGCTGCGCGAAGAACTGCATGCCTGCGAACTGGACCAGATCCGTTTTATCTCATCAGAGACGGACAGAGAAAAACGCGAAGAAAGGATCACACGAATTTCACAAGCAGGCGGAAAGTCGGAAATCCTCAAAACAATCGACGGAAACCAACGCAAAACCGGACTGCTGCGTTCATCGGGCATCCTTTTTTTCGCACTTTGCTTTTGTTTTCTGACAGCGGCCGTTCTTTATTTATTAAACAGTGAAAACATCGTATTTTCCGTTTACACCGGTATCGCCGCGATAGCCTCATTGATTTTTTCGGTCATTCTTTTCAGATATTCCGCGATCCCCCGCCGCATAAACAATGAGCTTTTCAACAGGCTGAACTCCGTTTCAAAAAATGATCTTGTCAGACAGCTCGATGAAAGCCGGGAAGATGAAATAAGAATTCGATTTTATTATGAAAGAATTTCCGAATTCAAACAAAAACACGACAGAATCGCCGCAATCCTGGATGAAACACAGTCCGAACTCGAAAGCCAGCTGAACAAATGGGGACGGCAAAAGGTTTCCGAGGCCGTATCGGACGCCGGTCTTCTGTTCTCCGAATTGCAGAAACGAATACGCGATCTTGAAAGCTGCCGGACTTCCATCGGTCATATAACAGAGCAGACCGCAGCGTATGATGAGACGGCAGTCCGTGAATCGTTTAAAACACTGACCGACGAATTTAAAAAAATCAAAAACGCCGGAGATGAAGCTCCTCCTAATATACCGGCACTGCGCATGAAATATGATTTCAGCTGCAAGCAAAACGATTCGCTGACAGAACGATGCCATTTACTCGATAATCAACTCGCCGAACTGCGTGCCGTAACCGAAAAACCCGCTCAGCTCGCAGATCGGATATACGCCGTCGATGAGGAACTTGCTTCAGCTGTAAGACGTCACAAAGCCTGTATGTTTGCATCTGAGCAGCTTGCCGCGGCAGCCGAAGGGCTGCGGACCAATATTACCCCCGCATTGTCGGAAGAATCGGGTAAATTGCTGTCCTCCGTAACAGAAGGGTGTTACGGCAGCCTCGGAGTCGGTTCAGACATGAACATGGTATACACGGTCCATCAAAAAAACGGAAGCACGGATACACGCAGCATCGATTATATGAGTACGGGAACGCGCGACCTTGCCTATCTCAGTCTGAGACTCGCTCTTATGAGCCTGATACACACAAGATCCGTTCCCCCCGTTATTTTTGACGAAAGTTTTGCCAGAATCGACGACCGCAGGCTTCGGATGACCTTTCGGCTGATCGCCGAATACGCGGAAAACGGTTATCAGGCAATACTGTTCACCAGTCAAAAACGCGATGCCGTCATTATGACAGACATCGCGCAATTCAAGCATATACTCCTATAATATCAGCGGCTGACGAATCTGTAAATCTGTCCGGCAGAAAGACAAACATCCTTATATTTTTGCCCCGATATATATATACCGAGAGAGATATCTTTTACCGCCTGCAGTTCTCCCGTGCATTTTCCTTTTTTGCCGTATTTAAAAGTGAGTTTCCCTCCGGGAAAGCGCAGGTCACGGACCTTCATCCCCAGCAGACGTTTGTCGGGTGCTGGAAGTATATACAGATCGCCTCCGGCATATCTTGCCGCAAGCTCCTGAACGGCATTGACCGCACCCATCAGTGCGTCAAGCTGAACGGGAGCCATATTTATGTCCAGACTCACTCCCATATGCCTCCAGTCATTATGAAGGGTAAAAAAATTATCCAGCAAACACCCCTTGGCAAGCAGATCAAGCGATTCAAGCGCCCGACTTCCCTGTCCCAGACGCGCCCAGATACATGCCATATGCGAAAAGGACCAGCCCGACTGTCCCCGAAGCTGCCGTTTTTCAACCGCCTTGGCAAACGCCGGGATAAGTCCGGTTGCTTTCGCCGCAGTAATTTCACTGCCCGGAAACACGGGATAAAGATGGGATAGGTGACGGTGGTTGTAATTATCGTCAAGACCGGGTTCCGTCCATTCACCGACAGCGTCGTCTTTGTTTATCTTATACGGTCCGATCGCAGACAGGATCTTATTCCAATCTGCGACTTTATCCGTAAAGGAACCGATGCCGGCAATTTCGGTAGCTTCGACCAAATTTGTCAGCAGTTCCCGCATGACGGCAAAATCCATAGCCGCGTTTTTTACGCAGGGACAGACATGACCCATATCTTCACGGAAATTCTCCGGCATAAAGTTGGCGGGTGTATTTTCCGGCGATACGGAAGGACATATAACGCATCTGCCGTCACTGTCATAAGTCAGGTAGCTTTCATAAAACAAAGCCGTTTTATACATAAACGGAAGTATGTCGCTTATAAGCAGCTCACGATCACCGGTATATTGATAATATTCCCAGAAATGGGCCGAAAGCCACCCGCAGCAGGAAATCCAGTTGAGAATGACCGGTACGGGAACCGAAGGTCCCGACGAACCGGGTGCGGTATACGCAGGAGCATATATACCCCCGCAGCCGAACAAACGCCGCGCGTTCGCTTCAAATCCTTCTGTTTTCGCGGTATAGTATTTTATCAGGGCTTTCACGGCATAACTCAGTCCGCCTGTGGCAGCATGCCAGTAAATCATCTGGACATTTTCGTTTGCAACATGCTGACTCCATACGAGATTATAAGTCCCGTGCCAGAGCCCGTAAAGCGGAAAAGGATTGCCGTTTTCCGATGTTCCGGAAATAAAAAGATAACGGCCGAAACGCCATAATTTTTCCAGAAGCGCGGGAGATGCCGATCCTGTGTATGCCCTGTCAAGCAGTTTTTCATTAGCAGCACGGTGTTCTTTTCCGGCAGCTAGCCTGATTGAGACCGCATGGAACAGCGCAGAATAAACAGGTAAATTCTCGGCTATTTTTTCCGCGTAAAGATCGCTTTCGGCCTTTATTCCGAAAAATTCGCTTCGCAGCCGCTCAAATGCAGCCCTGCGTTCCTCTCCGTAAAATGTTTTAATCATTACGGTATAATCGTTTCCGGTGATTTCCAGCGAATGACCGCGCTTGCGGACACGGATATCCCCCGAAAAATATACGCCCGCACCGTAATCGATTCCCTCCAGCGAAGCGGCGAAAAAGAGGGTGCGTTCCCGTTCATCCGCAGCGAATTCAGCCGACGCCGCAACAGTTCCAAGCACGGCCGCCGACACCGCATCACCGTTGTCATGCGGCCCGAATGTATACGACTCACCGCCGCCCCTGATTTTTATATAAACAGCGCCGTCCATACGCGAGACAAACAGCTGTCTTCCGCATTTTATTCCGCCAGAATCCCAGCGTGTAAAGACTTCTCCGCGGTCAAGCCTGATCCCTCTGACATAACCGGTAAAAACTCCGGCAGCAGGGCGTTTGATCCTGAGCGATCCGAGCGGAAAAGGCGAAGCCAGCCCTTCCCTGTATCCCGATCCGACCAGCGCACGATACATGACTTCGTTGGCACCGATGTAATCGCCGCCGTTTATTTTCTGCCGCATTTCGTTAAGAGAAGCGGACAGATC
>CAZVPD010000006.1:23007-51059 GCA_964628455.1 uncultured Lachnospiraceae bacterium | reverse complement strand
TCGAGAAGCCGTGGTTTTTCAAGAAAGCCATTGACGGACTTTCCTATAAGAAACACGCTTTCGTCAGCGTCGACCTGATGCAGGTCATATACGGCGGCCTGACCTGCGTGTTTTTCAACAAGCAGATCGCCGCCGACATGAACGTCGGCAATCTGTACGACACCGTCCGCAGCGGGGACTGGACGTTCGGATACATGCAGACTCTTGTCAAGGATATGTGGGTGGATCTCAACGGCAACGGCACGGTGGAGAGAGACACAGACCGGTTCGGGCTCAACGCGCCGATCGCACAGTTTTCCTTTTCATTCATGCCGGCGCTGGACGTTATGATCGTAAGCAAGGACAAGGACGACATCCCGTATCTGACGGCGTCCGAAAACAGCGAACGGATCACCGAAGTGTATACGAATGTCCGTTCGTTTTTCAACGAGTCGCCGGGCGTCACCTACGACGACTGGGGCAAGGAAGTGTTTACGGGGGGGCGTTCGCTGTTCCTGACGGAATTTGTGGGAACGGTCAGCGAGCTGCGCGATGCCGAGTTTGAATACGGCATCCTGCCCTGCTTCAAATACGACGAAAATCAGGAGGAATACTACACCGGATTCCTTCCGGAGCCGTCCGCGATCCCGGCCGTGTGCACGGATACCGAAAGATCGGGGACCATCCTCTCGGCCTATGCAGCCGGCGGATACAAAAGGGTTTCGGTCGCTTACTTCGAGACGGCCGTCAAGACAAAATACACCACCGACGAGGAAAGCGCCGAGATGCTCGACATCATCGCGGGCAACGTCGTATCGGACGGAACGGTGATGTTCACGGACGCCCTGATCTATACGTTCCTGACTTTTGCGAAATCGAAGAACGAGTTTTCGTCGTTCTGGGCCACGCAGGAAAAAGCGGCGCAGACCTATCTCGATAAAATGCTTGTGACGCTGGATGAATTCATCGCATGAAACAGGCAAAAGCCGGGCATGTCCCGGCTTTTTTTATGCTTTTATCTTTAAAATGCGTATGGCGTTTTCGCGGCATATCTTTTTGTAGGCTTTTTCGGAAATGCATCCGGAATTCACAGCGCCGTCAAGCCAGAGGGAGAGCTTCATCTCGTTCTTCGGGGAGCAGATGTCCGTCCCGAACATCATCCTGTCCTGAAACTCCTCCATAAAGCGGTATGCGTGGTCCGGGTCGCGCTCCATGGCGTTGAAGCCGCTGCCGGCCGACATATCGCAGTACAGATTTTCATATTCGCGCAGCAGATAAGCCAGCCTACCTTCGGTCACTTTTCCGCCAGGATAGGAATTGCGGTTCTCGGGCGTCACGTCGGAGGAGATCTCCGCCCAGAAGGGCTGGGAGTGCCCGATGATGCGCAGTTTCGGGTATTTCTTCAGGATCTTTTCCATGCGGGGCAGTCCGGGGTCGTCTACGAGGCCGTAGCAGCCGAACAGAGCCGGCGCTATGTGGATGATAACGGGCATATCGCATTCGCCGCAGTGATACAGCAGATTTTCGGTCATGGGGTCGTCGAAATACATATTGAACGTCAGTTCACCGACACCGAGCGCGCCCATTTTTTTATAATGTTCGATAAAATACGAAAAATCGGTCTTCGCGTCGTTGTTTCCCATCCTCGGGGTGAAATTGCAGAACCAGTAAAAGAGATCGGGGTATTTTTTTGCGGTGAAATACGCGTCTTCGTTCGACTGAGCGGAAAAAGAGCATTCGTTGGCGACTTCGGGCAGTATGACTCCTTTTTCGATTCCCCAGGCTTCGTATTTCACGCGGATCTCCTCGGGAGAGGCAAAATGGTCGCCCCCGTAGCGGGGCAGGTCTGTTTCTGCATACAGGGTGGTATGCACATGAACGTCGATTTTGGAAACGGTCACTGCTGATCCTTCCTTTCCGGGCTTGTCTGAATTTTAAAACAGTTCTTCGAACATGGCGGTGACTTTTTCATACTGCTTCAGGGCGGTTTTTTCGTTTTTGGCGTAATAGGAGGCGAAATCGGACTTCTTCGTGTTGACAAGGACCTGAAGCGCCCACTGCATGCCCTTCCAGTCGTCATAGATGTAGCCGAAGGTATACACGCGCCCCGCAAGGATCAGGTCGAGCATCGCGGCGGACTCGTCGTCGCGCGCGTATTTGGACTCCAGAACGATGTCATAGACAGAAGGCAGCACCTGCTTCCAGCTTTCGAAGGAGAGAGCCTCGGTGATCACGCTCGTACGGCCGGGATTTTCAAGCGTTTTCGGCAGGCACATCAGCGGCGCGTGCCCGTCGACATGCGTATAATACCCCGCCTGATTTTCGTCATACATCGGAAAGGGTATGATCCCGAAGTCCGTCTCCATGGAGCGCAGTTCTTCGATGACGTAAAGGCGGAGCGCCGCGATCAGCGCCTGATTCTTCGCGAAAAACGAGGAGACCGCCGTGTCGTGCGTGGCTTCGCCCGTCGCCGTTACGGTCGCCGCGTCAAAGAACAGCGTGGAATTGTCTTCCCACATCACGTCGTACATCACCGCAACGATATCGGCCATCTTTTCGGTGTTGACGCACAGGACGGGATAGCCTTGGTCGTCGGGTTCCGTTACTTTCTGGTCAAGGGCGAACATCCAGTTGGTCACGGCGCTGTTGAAATGGGTTGCAAAACCGTAAAGGTCCCCGAGCCCGTATTTGCCGTCGCCGTCAAGGTCGGCGGGTATCGTTTTGATCAGCGCATTGAAGCGTTCGAGCGTCCATTTTTTATTGTTCACCGCTTCATAAAGGTTTTCCGTATTGTATTCCCTGCTCAGTTCCTTGTTGAAGACCATCACCCAGGTATAGTCGACCGCGCTGATGCACATATCGCTGACCGCAAGGAACAGGCTGTTTTGCACGGTGAGTTCGTCCGCGAGAACGCTGTTCCACCAGGGTTTCGAAAAATCGTTGTGTTCCATCTCATGCCAGTTGTAAAGCACGCCCTCGAGCGCTACGGCTCCGGCAAAAACCGTGTGCGCAAGCGCGAGGTCGAAGGCGTTGTCGCCGGCCATGACGCTTTTCGTGATGAATTTGGTCAGCAGCGATTCGTCGCTTTCGCTGATTTCGACCGACTTCACGGACGTGCCGAAGCGTTCCTCGACCGCACGGTTGCGGGCGAACACCGCGTCGTTGACGACCTCGCCGTTCAGTTCGGCGGAATACACCTCTTTGGTGTGGTGGGGAGCGTCGCGCGTCAGGACTTTGAACTCGTATCCCTCATAATCGGCTTCGGGCAGGCCGTCGGAAACGGCCGTTTCGGCAGAAGTCTGCGTTTCGGCCGGCGCGGTGCTGTCCGCCGGCCGGCCGGCAGCCGGGGCGGAACAGGCGGCGGCAGCCGCCGGAAGAGATAAGAGCAGAATAAAAGCGGTCAGCCGCGCGATCCGCGTCTGTGTTTTGTTTTTCATCATACCGTGTCCTTTGCCTTTTCGTCTTTTATATAATCGAGTGCGCGATTTATTTTTTCGATATCGACGCTCCCGTCATCTCCTATCGCCGGCGATTCGAGGGTGATGCTCCCGTGATAGACCGCTTTGATGCGCGGAAGCAGCGTGTCAAAGCCCGCGATCCCCTCGTTGGGGAACAGAATGGGCCTGAGTTTTGTAAAATCACCCGGAGGGCCGACAAAATCCGAGATATGCATGTGGGCTATGCTGCCGTCCTCAAACCACGGACGGCTGAATATTTCCGAGAGCTGGCGGTGAAACGCCCCGAAGCGCGTATCAAAGATAAAACGCGCTTCCGGATACAGCTTTTTTATGGAAGCCCAGTGGGTCAGGGGGTCCTGCCGGCCGCAGGGGATATTCTCGACCGTCAGGCACAGGCCGAAACGCCGGGCTGTTTCGAGCAGCCGGTCGAGCATGCCGATGTTATGGGCGATGCGGCTGTCGGTTCCGTAGCCTCCCCACAGGTGAAGCACCAGTTTTGATGCTCCGACCGTTTGTCCGGTACGGCAGCTTATCTCAAACAGGCGGAGAGCCTCGGCCGTATCTCCGTCTTCGTTCCGGGAAAGCAGCACGCCGATCTCCTTATCCGAGTGGATGACCTCAAACGGCACCCCGCTCTTCGCGAGACAGGCCGCCCTGCCGTCTATATCGTCATACCAGGCGCGCAGCATCATCAGCTCGAAGCCGTCGCAGCGGAGCCCGGATGCAAACACGGGAATAAGCCGGTGGTCAAAGCCGTTTTGATGCCCGATGCAGCAGCCTGTGGAACAGAGGACTTTATTTTTCATTGAGTTGCTCCGAAAACAGAAATCAGGATATCCGGATAAGGGAAAGAAGATCCCGTTCCGTCCTCTGTATTCTATCATATCGGGCGGGCTTTTACAATAAAATTTTCAAATACCGCTTCAAATATTTTCTCTTTTATGCTATGATAGAGAAAAACGCAGGACAGAATACCGACAACCGAAAGGCCGCGCCATGCTTTATACCGACACCCACACCCACACAAACTTTTCTTTCGACGGCTTCTCCTCTCCGGATGAAATGTGCGCCGCGGCCGTAAAGGCCGGCCTCAGCGCCGTCGCAATCACCGACCATTACGACGCGGACGGTATTATCGAAGGCATCTATGCCCCTTATACCGGCGCGGAAGCAAAGAAAGCCGTTCTTTCCGCCCGTGAGAAATACAGTCCGGGGCTGCGCGTCGCATACGGCATCGAAATAGGGCAGCCCTATACATATCCGGCCGAATGCGAGGCTTTCGCCCGCGAAAGCGCCTTTGATTTTATCATAGGATCGCTGCACAATCTGGTCGGGATGCCCGACTTCTGCTTCCTGACGTTTGAGAAGATGCCGCAGTCGCTGATCGAGCGCCTGTGGGAGCGAACCCTCGAGGAGATCTTCACGCTGCTGCTCGAATACAAAGGCTGTCCCATACACACCCTCGGTCACCTGACCTATCCGGTCCGGTATATAAAACGCGCCGGCCGCGAACTGGATATGACGCGTTTTTACGACCCGGTCGCGCAGATATACCGTAAAATGAAGGAGCGCGGCGTCGCGCTCGAGGTGAACACCTCCGGCCTGCGGCAGGGCGCGGGCATGACGTTTCCGGACGCCGGCCTGCTTCGCCTCTACAGGGAATGCGGCTGCGACATGATCACGGTCGGTTCGGACGCCCATAAACCCGAAGATATGGGGGCCGATATCCCCCGTGTCTATGAAATGCTGGCCGGACTCGGGTTCCGGTATACAGCTTTTTTTACGGAAGGCAGACCGGAATTTATAAAAACATCCTGATTTTGATCTAAGCACCCGCCCGCAATCTTTTACAGAAAGGCAGAATAACTTATGAGCAGTACGCCGAAATTGCTTCTGCGCTCCGTGGTCAAAGCCCTGAAAAATCAGAATGAGGATACGCTGCAGTTTTACGACCGCGCGTCCTCCGAAATCGTCACCGTCACCGAACGCCATTTCCGCATTGCCGAGGACTGGGGGCACATATCGGGCTACAGATCGTATCCCCCGGATGAGATCGAACTGATCGAACGGGCCTGCGACATCATGGAAAACAGGGAGGATTATATCCCCCTCCCGCGGCGCGAGACCATGGACAGCAAAAAGCTGATGGCCGATTTCAGCGCTTCCGTAGAGGACGACGTCATAAAGAAAAGCCTTCGTTCCGCGTCAAACGCCCTGTTCGGAAACAAATATAAAAAGTTCACGGACACCATCGCCCGGTTTGAGATCAATGACCGCTGGCTTTCTTTTATCGACGGCGTTTACCGCGGTATGGCGCGCGAATGGTGCGAAAAAAACGGCATACTCTATATCGCTCCGGAGGAGGAAAGCCGCCTGACTTCCGTTTACGAAAAATTCCGTTCCCCTTCGGCCGAATACCGCGGAAAGCCTTTCTGGGCCTGGAACGGGAAACTCGAAAAAAGCGAACTGCTTCGTCAGATCCATATCCTGCGCGAAATGGGCTTCGGCGGATTTTTCATGCACTCGCGCACGGGTCTGGCAACCGAATATCTCGGAGACGAATGGTTTGAGCTTATCTGCGCATGCGCGGATGAGGCGGAGAAACTGGGTATGGAGGCCTGGCTTTACGATGAGGACCGCTGGCCGTCGGGTTCGGCGGGAGGCATGGCGACCGTAAAGGAACAGAACCGCGCAAAGCAGCTGAGAATGCGCATCCTCGGAAAAGATAAGCTGGCGGCCGAGTTCACCTCACTGAAGCCGGCTTCGCCGGACAGCGTCGCCTGCGGCCTGATCGCGGCTTTCAACGCCGAACCGGACGGGCTGAACCTGCACGGCTATACGCCGATCGGTGATATTTCGGAGGCCGGCGAAAACGTGCTGGTATTCGATATGATCGAAACAGAACCGCATTCCTTCTATAACGGTTCGACGTACCTCGACACGCTGAGCCGTCCGGCAGCGGATGATTTTATCGCGCTTACGCATGAACGGTACGCCGAAAAATGCGGCGGCAGACTCGGCAGGTCGATCAGGGGGATCTTTACAGACGAACCGCACAACGGGTTTATAAACACCTCGCCCGGAGGGGAGGCTGCCGTCCTGCTTCCTTTTACATACCGTTTTGCCGAACACTTTGAAAACGCCTTCGGCTATGACCTGATCGGGAAACTGCCCGAACTCATATTCCGTATGGACGGAGAGGCGGTCGCCCCCGTCAAATGGCAGTATATGGAATTGCTTCAGCGCCTGTTCCTTCAAAACTTCGTGACGCCGGTTTCACAGTGGTGCGGCGACACAGGCATGATGCTGACAGGCCACTTCCTCCATGAGGATACCCTGGCGGCGCAGGCGGTCCCCTTCGGTTCCGTTATGCGGGGATACGAGCTCATGCACTGTCCGGGCGTCGACGTTCTGACAGAGCACAACCGGCAATACTGCATCGTCCTGCAGCTCAAATCCGCCGCCCGGCAGACGGGAAAAAAGAAAATGCTGTCGGAACTCTACGGCGCGACGGGCTGGCAGATGAATTTCAGGTCACACAAAGCGGCGGGAGACTGGCAGGCTTTATACGGAATCAATATCCGCTGTCCGCACCTTTCCTGGTATACGATGGAAGGCGAAGCCAAACGGGACTATCCCGCCTCGATCCTGCATCAGTCGGCGTGGTACTCCGAATACCGGAGCGTCGAGGATTATTTTGCGCGCATCGGCATCGTCAT
This sequence comes from uncultured Lachnospiraceae bacterium, assembly GCA_964628455.1. Lineage (GTDB taxonomy): Bacteria > Bacillota > Clostridia > Oscillospirales > CAG-272 > JAQVWU01. The sequence goes on along the minus strand of CAZVPD010000006.1, from coordinate 43,903 downwards.
GGAACAGGGGGAGCCCGAATGCGACGTTTTATACATCACACCCGTCGAAAGCCTGTGGTCGGAACTCGGACTCGGATGGAACTCCCACCTTTCCGTCAATTATCCGGAACTGCGTCAGGTCGAAGAAACCTATTCGATGGTCTGGAACACGCTTGTGCATGCCAATATCGAATTCGACTTCGGAGACGAGGAGATGACGGCGCGCCTGGGCAGCGCGGAAGAGGCGTCCTGCCTGCGCGTCGGCAAAGCCGTCTATAAAAAGGTTCTGGTCTGCGGAATGCTGACCATGAGGCGCACAACGCTGGAACTGCTTACCCGCTTCGCCGGAAACGGCGGACAGGTGATATTCGCCGGGGAAGCGCCCGCTTATATCGACTGCATAAAATCATCCGAAGCGGATACTTTGGCCCTTTCCTGTAAAAAAATCGCCTGCAGCGGACCGGAAATCGTAAAGGCTCTCACCGCGGACGCTCCCCCGGCCGTCAGCGTATCCTCCCCCGAGGTGCTGTTCAGGGTCAAAAAAGACGGCGGGGACCGCTATATCCTTATGATGAACGAAAACCCCACGGAAACGCTGAAGAATGTCACGGTGAAAATGGATTACAGGGGCTTCTTCCAGTGCTGGGACGCGTCCACATCGGACAGGCGTGCGCTCGGACGCGATATCGGGCGGCTGGATCTGGATTTTGCGCCTTCGCAGGAATATCTCTTCGTGGTCAGCGAAACCGACGAAGGCCTTCCGGCCGCGGAAAAGCCGTCCTTCGGTCCCCCGGTCCTTCTCGACGGGATCGCCGGCTATACCCTCGATGAACCCAACGTGTGCGTTCTCGACCGCGCGTCCCTGAAGGCCGGAGACGGTGAAAGGCGCCCCTGCGAGGATATCTTGCGGGCCGACGATTTCCTGCGCGATTTTTACGGTCTGCCTAGACGGGGCGGAAGCATGCTGCAGCCCTGGTTTACGGCTAAGTCCGAAAGCAAAAAACTCGGGAAAATCTCGCTTCTCTATGAATTCGGGATCGAAGAGCTTCCCGAAGGAGATCTGAACCTGATCGCGGAACATCCCGAAAAATTCGGGTTCGAGATAAACGGCACCCGGCTCGATACATCCGAACCGGACGGATTTTTCATCGACAACAGCATGATCCGCCTGCCCTTTCCCGTATCCCTGCTCAGGACCGGACGGAATGAACTGCTGCTCACCGCGGACTTTGAGGAATCAACGAACCTCGAAGCGCTGTACATCACCGGGGATTTCGGCATACGGCTCGAAGACACCGTGCAGATCATGACGAAACTGCCCGAAAAACTCTCTTTCGGGCGTCTGGATACGCAGGGACTTCCGTTCTACAGCGGAAAGATCACTTACAGGCTCGATTCCGGTCCCCTTAAAGAGAAATATAAAGAGTCGAAAAAACCCGAAAGCGTTAAAATACGATGCGGAGCCTACGAAGGAGCCTGCGTTGTGATCAATCCCGAAACAGACGCGGTCATCCTCGGACGGGAACCCGCGGAAGCGGTGATCGCCCTGCCCGACGGCGGGATCCCCGACACGGTCGATGTGAGATTGGTCCTGACGCGCCGCAATCTCTTCGGACCGCTGCATCAGAAAACGCTGAACGCAGGCGCATACAGCCCCGAAAATTTCCGCACGTCCGGGGACGATTATACGGAAGGCTGGTCGATTTATCCGTCCGGACTGTTCGAACCCCCCGCCGTATACCCCCGTTTGTAAAATTTTATAAAAACACAAGGTGCAGACATGAAACTCACGTATTTTATGCTCGGAGGCTGCCCGTACTGCCGTCAGGCGGATAACTGGCTCAAAGAACTCCGCGAAGAAAATCCCGAATTTTCCGCCGTCGAAATCGAGACCGTCGACGAAGGAAGAAACCGCGCCCTGGCAAACAGCTACGATTACTACTATGTGCCGACCTTCTTTCTGGGACGCCGGAAACTGCACGAGGGCGCCGCTACGAAAGCAAAGATCAAAGCCGTCCTTCAGCGCGCACTCTCCGAAAAGGAATAAACGCTTCGCCGCCTGAAATGCGGGCGGAGAGCAAAACGACCCGCCGAACCGGTTGTTATCCGGGACGGCGGGTCGTTTTTATGGGTTGCGGTCTTTATTCTTTGATAGCCGCGAGTTTGGCGTATCTTTCCTTCGCCTGTTTTTCGGCCTGCTCGAACAGCTCTTTGGCGCGGTCGGGGAATGTGCGGGTCAGCGCGCTGTAGCGGGTTTCGGTCATGATGAAGTCCGCGTATGAAAGGGTGGGTTCCTTGGAATCAAGCGTGAATTTCTGCTCGGCTTCCGGATTAAAGCGGTACATATGCCAGTAACCGGACGCGACCGCGGTCTTGGTCTCGGCTATGCCGCCCTTTAGCCCGCCTTTGATCCCGTGGTTGATACACGGCGAATACGCGATGATGACCGACGGGCCGTGATACGCTTCGGCTTCGGTGATCGCTTTGATGCACTGGTTGTAATCCGCGCCGATGGCGATCTGAGCTACATAAACATAGCCGTAACTCATCGCGATAGCCCCGAGGTCTTTCTTCTTGGTTGATTTGCCCGACGCCGCGAACTGCGCGATCGATCCGGTCGGGGTGGACTTGGAAGCCTGTCCGCCCGTGTTGGAGTAAACTTCGGTGTCGAACACAAGGATGTTGACGTCTTCACCCGAAGCGATCACATGGTCGAGTCCGCCGAAGCCGATGTCGTACGCCCAGCCGTCGCCGCCGAAGATCCAGATGGACTTCTTGACAAACAGGTCTTTCATCGCAAGCGCTTTTTTATACAGCGGGTCGAACTCGCATCCGCAGGAACCGCATTCTTCGACCGCTTTCAGCAGGGCGGCTTCGAGAACGGGAGCAGCTGCCTTGGAGGCTTCGCCGTCGTTCATGGCCCCGAGCCATGCCTTTGACGGACCGCTGATGACTTCATAATCGCTTTCGGCAAATTTGGTGATGATCTCGACGAGCATTTCCCTGCGCTGACGCGTGGCGGTCGCCATCCCGAAACCGTATTCGGCGTTGTCTTCAAACAGGGAGTTGCCCCATGCCGGACCGTATCCCAGTTTGTTTGTCGTATAAGGCGTCGAAGGCGCGGACCCTCCCCATATCGATGAGCATCCCGTTGCGTTCGCTATGATCATGCGGTCGCCGAACAGCTGTGTGACGAGTTTTGCGTAAGGAGTTTCGCCGCAGCCGGGGCAGGCGCCCGAGAACTCGAGAAGAGGCTGCTTGAACTGCGAACCCTTGACGGAGGTGGGCTTGAATTTGGTGAGAACAGCCGGATCGTCGGAATATTTGTAGGCGTATTCGAACGTTTTTCTGCCCTCGAGCTGTGAATTAAGGGGCTTCATAATAAGGGCTTTGGCGCCTTTTTTGCCCGGGCAGACCGTGGAGCAGGAACCGCAGCCGGTGCAGTCCATGACCGACACGGTAATTCCGAACCGGTAACCGGGCATGCCGTTCATGTCGACGAGTTTGGTCCCTTCGGGAATTTCGTCTCCCTCTTTGACGGTGATCGGGCGGATGACGGCGTGCGGGCAGACATAGGAGCAGAAATTGCACTGGATGCAGTTTTCGGGCTGCCATTCGGGGACGTCCACCGCGATGCCGCGCTTTTCATAGGCGGCAAGTCCCTGCGGGAACGTGCCGTCGGCTTCGGCGACGAAAGCGGAGACCGGCAGGTCGTCGCCCTTCTGAGCGTTGACCGGTTCGAGAATGGTCCTGTTGAAACGGCAGAGCATCGATTCTTTATTGTCGCAGCTTTTCAGTATTTCGTCCGCGGTATCCGATGCGTTCGCCCAGTCTGCGGGAATGTCGATCCGGACAAGGCTTTCCACCCCGCGGTCGACCGCCGCCTGGTTCATCGCGACGATCTCGGGACCCTTTTTGCCGAAGGATTTGACGACGGCGTCCTTCATATATTTTACGGCGTCATCGATCGGGATGATATTGGCGAGTTTGAAGAAGGAGGACTGCAGAACCATCGAAAAATACTGGCCGAGGCCGATCTCGCGCGCGATGGACACGCCGTCTATCGTATAGAAGTTGGCTTTCTTTGACGCGAGGTCCCGTTTTGCCTTCGCGGGGATCCTGTCCTCGAGTTCGGCGAGGCCGAGGCCTGTGTTCAGCAGGAAGGTTCCTCCCGTTTTCAGGTCCTTTGTCATATCGTATTTATCGAGATAAGCGATGTTGTGGCAGGCGACAAAATCCGCTTTGGAAACATAATAGGTCGACTTTATGGGTTTGTCTCCGAAGCGCAGATGCGAGATCGTAAGGCCTCCCGATTTCTTGGAGTCGTAGGCAAAATAGGCCTGGACCTTTTTATCGGTGTGGTCGCCGATGATCTTGATCGAATTTTTATTCGCGCCGACCGTGCCGTCGGCCCCGATGCCCCAGAATTTGCAGGATACGGTACCGGCGGGAACCGTGTCGGGATTTTCGAATTCGGGAAGGGAAAGTCCGGTCACGTCGTCGTCGATCGAGACGGTAAAGCTGTTTTTGGGTTTTTCGGAATCCAGATTGCGGTATACGGATATGATATTGGCGGGAGTCGTATCTTTGGAACCGAGTCCGTACCGGCCGCCCACAATGGTGCAGCTCTCGAAAGCGGTGCCGCGCACGGCGTTGATGACGTCGAGATAAAGCGGTTCGCCGATCGCGCCGGGTTCTTTTGTACGGTCGAGCACGGCGATTTTCTTCACGGTCGCGGGAAGCTGGGAGATAAAGTGCTTCACCGAGAAAGGCCTGTAAAGACGGACTTTGAGAAGTCCCACTTTTTCGCCTTTCGATCTCAGATAGTCGATCGTCTCTTCGGCGGTGTCGCAGACCGAACCCATGGCTATGATGACTTTTTCGGCGTCGGGGGCGCCGTAATAATTGAAAGGCTTGTAATCCGAACCGATTTTCGCATTGACCGCGTTCATATATTCTTCGACAACACCTGTGATGGCGTCGTAATAGATATTGCAAGCCTCTCTTGCCTGGAAGAAGATGTCGGGATTCTGGGCGGTTCCGCGGAGAACCGGGTGTTCCGGATTCAGGGCGTTCCGGCGGAATGTTCCGACCGCGTCGTGATCGAGCATAGCGTCCAGTTCCTTGAAGTCCCACGTCTCGATCTTCTGAATTTCATGGCTGGTGCGGAATCCGTCGAAAAAGTGCACGAAAGGAATGCGGCCTTTCACGGTCGCCAGATGAGCGACGGCGCCGAGGTCCATGACCTCCTGCGGATTGCCGGAGCAGAGCATGGCAAAGCCGGTCTGCCGGCAGGCCATGACGTCCGAATGGTCGCCGAATATGGAAAGAGCATGGGACGCAACGGCGCGCGCCGACACGTGGATGACGCAGGGAAGGAGTTCGCCTGCGATTTTATACATGTTCGGGATCATGAGCAAGAGTCCCTGGGAAGCGGTGTAGGTGGTGGTCAGCGCGCCGGCCGCGAGGGAGCCGTGGACCGCGCCGGCTGCGCCGGCTTCACTCTGCATTTCCACGACACGGACCTTCTGTCCGAAAATATTTTTAAGTCCGTCCGCCGACCACTGGTCGGTCACTTCCGCCATAACCGACGAGGGTGTTATCGGATAAATGCACGCGACCTCGGTAAAGGCATAAGAAACATGTGCGGCAGCCGTGTTGCCGTCCATTGTTTTCATCTTTCTAGCCATTCTATATAAGCCTCCTGATTTTGATTTTTTATAAATTCTATTGTACCATCGAATATTGCGTATGTAAACAATTTGTTATAAATTTTTTATTAACAATGTCGTTTGGCCTCAGCGTATAATCCTGTAAACGTTCAAAAAGAAAAGACGCGGCTGTCGCAGCATTCCGCGCCTGTTCTTAAGTAGCAATATCCGGCTGTTCAGAATTCTATTCTTCAAGACCGAGTAAGGTATCGATTACTTTTTCGTAGCGTTTGATCGCGCTCTTTTCAAGTTTGGCATAACCGGACGCGTAATCCTTGCTGTTTGCGCTGGTCAGGTTCTGCAGAAGGAAGCCGACGCCGGCCCAGCCGTCGTAGACGTAGCCGAAATCGAAGGTGCGGCCTTCAAGGACCATATCGAGCACCAGGACGGATTCGTCGTCGCGGGTGTATTTGACTTTGAGCGCGGTTTCGTAATACGCGGGGATGACCTGCTTGTAGCTTTCGGCATTGAGCGCCTCCACGATCACCGAAGTCCGTTCGGGGTCCGTACAGGAGACCGGAACAGCCATGACGTCATGGGCGCCGTCGGACATCGTATAATAATTCTTCTGATTTTCGTCCCACTTCGGATAGGGTATGATGCCGAAGTCGAATTCGTAATCGCGGTAGCTTTCAGCCGAAGCAAACAGACCGTTGAGGAACAGCGCGTGTCCCGCCTCCCAGATCGGTCCCGAAACTCCCCAGGTGCCCGGATACGAACCCTCGTTCGCATAGAAGAAGTCAATCAGCGTATTGACGATCTCGGGCATCTTTCCGTTGTTGTAGGTCATCTCCGGAATGCCGCCCTCATTCTTTGTCATAACGGGGTTGTCGAAGGCATACTGGTACGTGATCGCCGCGCTGTAATAGTCTGTGGTAAATCCGAACAGGTCCTGGTCGTTCATCGTGCCGTTGCCGTCGAGGTCCTCGTGAACTTCCTTGACGATGGAATCGAGTTTTCCGATCGTCCATTTCCCGTCCATGACGTCGCCGTACAGGTCGCCCACATTATAATTTTCGGCGATCTGCTTGTTGTAATACATGCAGTAGGTAAAGCGCAGGATCGACAGGCAGTATTCCCCCGCCATCAGATACGCGTGATTTTCGACCGACAGCGCGTCCACCGCATTGCCTATGTACCAGGGCTGTTCCAGATCTATATAAGGCAGGTCGTCATACCAGTCGAGGTAGTTTCCTTCAAGCGCCGCAGAGCCCATATTGATGACGTGGTCAAGCATGACGCCATATATGTCGTCGTTTGCCTGAACCGACTGGCGCAGCATTTTGATCGGCTCCGCCGTGTGCAGCGCTTCGATAACAATCTTAAATCTCTCTTCGACCGTGGCGTTGCGCCGGTATATGGCATCGACAATGACGTCTCCCGTCTCTTCGGTACCGGCACCGATGTCTTTGACAAAATCATCGCGGTCACGCGCGAGGACGGTGAAAACAAGGCCTTCATAATCAACGGCAGGCAGGTTGTCCGGTATGGCCTTCCGGACTTCGATCGGATCCGGTTCGGCCGTCTCGGTCGCCGCGGCAGTCGTTTCGGATTGGGCCGTCTCGGCCGGACTTTCGGAGCAGGAAGCAAAAACAGAAAGAAGCATCGCGGCGGCAAGCAGAAATACGAGTGTTTTTTTCATACTGATCCCCCTTTTTTCATAGTAGCGCGAACAATGTTCCGGGCTGTCTTGATTATAGCATTGTTTTCATATATTGTCAACCGTTAAACAACAATCCGGCAACAGATTTGTCATTTTTCCCCATTTTGTTTCTTTTAAACTGCTTTCAGAATTGAAAGTAGATGAATGATTTATTGTCATAAGCGCCGAAAAGAACGATAACGGACAGCAGCAGCCCGTAGCTTATGATCCGGGCGGGCGCGGGCAGTTTCCCGACGGCCGTTTTAAAGTCCGAGCCGCGGACGAAAAACTCGACGGCGAATAAAAGGATGATAGCGCCGAAGGATATGATCAGGCGCGAGGACGGAATGCTCGGGAACGCGCCGGGTATGAGGGTGAAATCGGGAATGATCGTGGTGACCTGGCGAATGATATAAAAGGCGTCGCCGAATGAACCGGCGCGAAAGAAGATCCAGGTCATGCAGACGATGTAAAAAGTTACGGCTGTTCCGATGATCCCGGGCAGAACCGGAATTTTGGCGTAGCCCGTGACCTTCTTGATTTTTTCGCGGAAGTCAAGCGTCAGTTTTCCCACGGTAAGGTACAGACCGTTCAGCAGCCCCCATACCACAAAAGTCCAGTTCGCTCCGTGCCAGATCCCGCTGATGCCGAAAGTGATCATCTGGTTGAGAACCCAGCGCGGTTTGGAGACGCGGTTTCCTCCGAGCGGTATGTAAATATAGTCGCGGAACCAGGTCGAAAGCGATATATGCCAGCGCCGCCAGAAGTCGGTCACGGTAGCCGCATAATAAGGCGTGTCGAAATTGCGCATCAGATTGAATCCCATGATTTTGGCCGCGCCGATCGCGATGTCGCTGTATCCCGAAAAATCGCAGTATATCTGAAAGGCGAAGAAGACGATCCCCACCCAGAGCACAGCGGGACCTTTTGTCGTAACGTCCCCGTATATATGGTCGACAAACATCGAGAGGTTGTCGGCGACCACGACTTTTTTAAACATACCCCAGAGCATCATGCGTCCGCCCTGCGAAATATTGTCGTAAGAAATGAAATGTTCGTATTTGAACTGGTCGATGAGATTGCGTGCCCGTTCGATCGGTCCCGCGACCAGCTGCGGAAAATACATGAGGAAAACGGCGTATGTGATGAAATTTTTTTCGGGCTTGTCTTTTCCCATATAAACGTCCATCAGATAGCCCATCGCCTGGAATGTGTGAAAGGATATGCCGATAGGCAGGATGATCTCGGGAAGGACGACCGTCGGAAGGCCGATGCCTGTGCCGAAAAAATTGACGGTTTCGGTAAAAAAGCCCAGGTATTTAAATATAATGATAGTGATGATATTCATGACGATCGTCGTGACGAAAATAAGTCTTCTTTTGCTCCTGTCGGCCTCATAGCGGTCGACAAGCAGCGCCGCGAAATAGACGATGACGGTTGTGAAGGCGACGATAAGTATATACGCGGGGATGAACGCCATATAAAACCAGCAGCTGGCGAGAAGCAGAAAGGTGCTCCGGTATTTCTGCTTCATCAGAAAAAAGCAGATGACAACGACGGGAAAAAACAATAAAAATTCGATTGAGTTAAAAAGCATGGCTTATCTCACTTTGAATGATTTTTGACGTATCTGAAATGCCCGTTTTCCGGACCGGACCTTCCTCCTCCCCGCGCAGTATATAGGATATGCGGCGCGGGTTGTTTTTTCACAGATTTTATTATATGTGATGGCGTGATAATTGTCAAGTCGACTTTCTGTTTATGACCGAATTTATCATTGACCTGTCCGGATTTATATGGTATATTGGTAGTAAAGGCGGGGCTTTTTCCGCCGAACAGATCATTGCGCCTTTCCGCGTGAAAGGCGCGGAAAGGCACCTGTTATGAAAATTTTTATTATGACCGACATGGAAGGCTGCGCCGGCGTTATCAACCACGACGACTGGGTCTGCCCCGAAGGACGCTATTACGAAGCCGGAAAACGTCTGCTCACGGCGGAGGTGAACGCCGCAGTCGAAGGTTTTACGGCTGCTTTCGAGAAGAGCCGCGGCAGCGGCGAGACGCTGTATATCCGTGTTGCGGACGGTCACGGATACGGGGGCATCAACATCGAACTGCTTCATAAACAGGCACATTATCAGCGCGGATGGGTGGGACCTTATCCCTTCGGCCTTGACGACACCTTTGATGCGGTCGCATGGATCGGTCAGCACCCGAAAGCAGGGACGGAACGCGGCCATATCTGCCATACCGGCTGGTTCAACGCGCTTGATTTCACCATCAACGGGGTATCTGTCGGAGAGTTCGGACAGATGGTGTATATGGCGCACGAACTGGGCGTCACCCCGATTTTCGCGTCGGGCTGCCTTGCGTTTACGGAAGAAGCGGGCGCCCTGGTCCGTGGGATCGGAACGGTGGCGGTCAAGGAAGGACTTATTCCGGGCAAAGGGGACGAACTGGACTGCGACGCATACCGCGCGCGTAATCTGGCCGCGGTTCACATTCAGCCGGACCGCGCCCGCGAACTGATCCGGGAAGGCGCCAGAAAAGCGCTCAAAAGATTTATGAAAAACGAGCGCTTTGAAATCACGCCCGAGATCGGCGCTCCGTATGTCTGCGAATCCGTTCTGCGCCGCGACGGAAGCACACCGGCCCGCACCGACCGGTACGAGCACCCTGCAAGCGTCATTGCCTGCCTGAACATCCCCTACAACAAGTAAGCCGGCAAACAGGATTTATAAAATACTAAAAAAAGGAAGGTCGGTAGTTCATGGATAATTTTTTCGGTATTACCAAACTGAAAAACGCGCAGACGCATCTGATCACGGCGGAGAATGTCTACGGAGAAAAAGGCAGGGGCGGAATGGCTCCCCTTACCCGGGAACCCCAGCCCGAAGTTGTAAAAATCGGACAGCGCTGGGACGGTCCCAACGCGTGCGCCCGCGATCTCGGCGTCAAATGGAAAGTACGTCCGTGCATCACCCTTGAAGGCAGGTCGGAGACGACGATCATGGATGTGAACGGGCCCGGACGCATCACGCATATATGGATCACAGTGGACAATCCTTTTTATCGGGATCTGATCATGCGCGTCTGGTGGGACGGGGAGGAATCGCCGAGTGTCGAAGCGCCCGTGGGCGACTTCTTCTGCTGCGGCTGGAAAACGCGCATCAACATCCTGGCGCTGCCCGTCAACGTCAACCCTTCCGGCGGCATGAACTCGTATTTCCCGATGCCTTTCCGCAAACACGCGAAAATAAAAATCGAAAACCGGAATCCCGCGGCTGTCGGCGGATTCTTTTATGCGGTCAGCTATGAGACCGGGGAGGTCGGAGCCGACGAAGCCTATTTCCATGCGAAATTCAACCGTTCGAATCCCCTCGTCTATCTCGAGGATTATGTCATCCTCGACGGAGTGCGGGGACACGGACATTATGTCGGGACGCAGATGTGCTGGCAGCAGAACACGGAGGGATGGTGGGGGGAAGGCGAGGTCAAAGCCTTCATCGACGGCGACGGCGAATATCCCACATACTGCGGGACCGGAACGGAGGATTATTTCGGCGGAGCCTGGGGATTCGGGTCGAATTATTCGGCGCCTTTCCTCGGTTTTTACGACATCAAGGCGACGGGGGGCAGACCCACGAATGCGGTGGGCAACCGGCATAATTTATACCGTTTTCACATCATGGACCCGATCCGCTTTGAGTCCGACCTGAAGGTCACCATGCAGGCGATAGGCTGGAGAAGCGAGGGGCGTTATCTTCCCCTTCAGGACGACATAAGCTCCGTGGCATACTGGTATCAGTCGGAACCGCACCGCGCGTTCGCCCCTCTCGGGGACAGGGACGCACTCGAAGTGATATAAATATTTTTAAAATTTTCCGCGAAAAAACAGGCGCGCCGTATTTCCCGGCGCGCCTGTCCGTATTTTCTCGATCACATATTCTTCAGCACGTACATAACGAGGAAGAGCACCGTCAGGATATACATCAGGGCCGGAACTTCCCTGAATTTTCCGCGGATCACTTTGATCAGGGTGAAAGAGATGAAGCCGAATCCGATACCGTCGGAGATGGAGTAGGCAAAAGGCATCATCGCAATGGTTAAAAATGCGGGTATGGCGATTTCGATGTCGTCCCACGCGATCTTCGCAGCGCTCTTCATCATCAGTACGCCGACGATGATCAGAGCCGGAGCGGTAGCCGCGCCGGGAATGATGCCGGCGACCGGCGCGAGGAAGATCGCCAGGATGAAGCCGAGGGCGGTCACCACCGAGGCAAGACCCGTTTTCGCGCCTTCGGAAATTCCCGCAGCGGATTCCACATACGTGGTGACCGTGGATGTGCCCAGACACGAACCGGTGCAGGTTGCGATCGCATCCGCTATAAGCGCCCTGTCTCCCCCGGGAAGGTTGCCGTCTTTATCGAGCATGCCCGCGTTGCCGGCCGTGCCGATCAGCGTTCCGACCGTGTCGAACATATCGACGATCATGAAGCTGATGACAGCCGTAAACAGGGCGAGAAAACCTTTCGACATAATGCCGGCAAAATCGAATTTCAGAAAGACGTCGGCTACCGTGATGCCCGATGTGGTAAAGGTGTCGGGAATGACCGTTACCCCGAGAGGTATGCCGATCAGGGTCGTGATGATAATGCCTATAAAGATCGCGCCTTTGATTTTCCAGACCATGAGAGCGGCGATAATAACGATGCCGGCGATGGTCAGGATCGCGAATTTGTTGAACGCACCCTCGGCAGAAAGATTAAGGGCCGTAATATGGGAGGCGCCGTCGAGGCGTATGATCCCCGACCCGGAGTTGATGAGGCCTATGAAAGCGATAAAGAGACCGATACCGGCTCCTATGGCTGCCTTGAGCGAAGCGGGGATCGACGCGATGATCAGCGAACGGAGCGGGGAGATCGCGATGATCAGGAAGAGAATGCCCGAAATAAGAACGATGGTCAGCGCCTGCTGCCATGTATAACCCATTCCGAGACAGACGGAAAAAGTAAAGAAGGCGTTCAGCCCCATGCCGGGCGCCTGCGCGAAAGGCATGTTAGCCAGAAATGCGGTCAGAAGGGTTCCCAGTGCCGCCGCTATGCAGGTCGCGACCAGGACCTGAGGCCAGTATTCCCCCGGGATCGCCGGAAAGAAACCGTCTCCCAGATCGACGCAGAGGATGTTCGGATTGACGAAAATAATATACGCCATGGCAAAAAAAGTGGTGATGCCCCCGACAATTTCGGCGCGGTAACTTGATTTTCGCTCTTTGATCTTAAAAATTTTCTCAAGCATAAGCTTCCTCCGTAAATATTTTTTGGGATTCCGAAAAGACAAAAAAAAATAATACCGGTTTCCGTTTCGTGAAGTTTTATCCGTCACCATGTTGATTATATATGAAAAGATATGCCTTGTCAAGATTTTATTTAAATATTTATTCATAAATCGCGTTGACATTTTTTCCTGTCCGATTTATAATAGGGTATGAAATCATCTTCCGAAAGGACTTTACGGTTATGAATTACTATACGATGGATATCGCCGGCGTCCGGCGCGACCTGCCTCTCTGCCGGGTAAACGACGATCTTTATATAGGCGCTTTTATTGTTTTCGGAGACCCCGAACTTACGGTTGCCTGCGCGGGCGCACTGCTCAAAGCGGCGCCGGAATATGATTATCTGATCACCGCCGAAGCCAAGGGGATCCCGCTGGCTCACGAAATGGCGCGTCAGAAGGGGGACAGGAAATACTTCCTCGCCCGCAAGAGCCCGAAGCTTTATATGACCGGCATATTCGAAGCGGACGTACGCTCCATCACAACGGCAAAAGAACAGAAGCTGTATCTCGATACGGCGGACGCGGATCTGATGCGCGGCAAAAACATCCTGATCGTGGACGATGTGATCTCGACCGGAGAGTCGCTGAGGGCGATCGAGAAACTGGTTCTGGCTGCCGGCGGCAGAATAGCCGGACGCATGGCGATCCTTGCCGAAGGGGCCGCTCAGAAACGAAGCGATATCATATACCTCGAAAAACTCCCGCTGTTCAATTCCGACGGAAGCATCAAACCGTAATGTTCCCGTGAGGAACGGAACCGCGCGGAAAGCCGGAGCCCCGTGCGGTCAATTCTTATAAAACAAATCAAAAACAGCGAGAATTTTCTCCCGCTGTTTTTGTATATATCCATCCGTTAACCGACCATAAACGCGCCGATGCGGACGGCATGACCGGTTGATTTTTCCGCTTTTTTGTCTGAAACCGTAATCCTCAGCCTGTGTTTTCCCGGCTGAAGCCCCGAGACGAGAATACGGCTTCCGGCACGGCTGAAATGCAGACAATACGGATCCCATGAACTCACGGTGCCGGATTCCCCGCTGTCCGCAGAATAAAGGATGTCGCCCGAATCTTCGGCCATCATCCAGTATACGCCGGCGACACTCCCGGTAAATTCAAATTCAAGAGACGCGCCGGGCACAAGCGCTTCGATATAATGCGGATACCGTCCGCACATGCTTTTTTCAACCGTGCGCCAGCCCTCGCCGCGGGCGGAAACCGCATCGGCCAGAGACGCGCCGGTCAGAAGTCCCGTGAACATCGGTTCCGGCAAAACTTTCCGCGACAAAGCTCCGGCTTCGTCCGAAAGCGCCCCTTCCATAAACGCATGCATAACCTCGTTGTATACGGCGTATCCTTCGGCGTTGGGATGGACCGTATCGGGAGCATACCGGGTCCAGTCGCCGTCCGCGGATTCATTTACCGCCCGGGAAAGCGCCTCTCCGATGTCGGCGGACGGAATGCCGTAGCGCCGTGCCAGCGAGTCGTGAACATCCCGGCTCACATACCGACCCCCTCCGGCAAGCGCGTCTGCAATAGACTTCGTTATGGTGTAAACCATGACGATGTCCGCATACGGATTCCGGGCATAGATCTTGCGTATGATCGCCTCCGTGTCGGAACCGGTTTTTTCCCATGATCCGCCGCTGTCGTTAACCGCGAATTCGAGAAAGACGAGGTCGGGACAGGCTTCAAGCAGGTCGCGGTCGCAGCGGAAAACACCGAGTTCGGTGCCCGTTCCGCCGATTGCCGCCTGAATTTCGATGACTTCGGCTTCGGGATACCGGCTGCGCAGCCATTTTGTCGCCGATGCACGCCAGCCGTTTTCTCCCCCTCCCTCGGTAATGGAACCTCCGAAATAGCCGGCGGTCAGGCGTTTTTTTACGGCAAGACAGTTTTTTGTGTTTTTCAGCTGCGGCGCGGCGGACGAATGCGCTTCTATAAAATCAACCACGGGAGACGGATCATCAAGGCTGTGCGGATGATGCCCGCAGTCCGGTTTGACGATCGTTTTTATGATGCCTCCCGCCGCTTTATACCGTTCCGCGAGAACGGCTCCGTTTTCGTCATAGGGAACCACTTCATCCGCCCCTCCGGCAACAAGGATGACGGGTATATTGTTTTCCGCGACCTCGTTTATTTTATCCAGCGGATTGCCTTTGAAAAAAGGCAGCGTTTCCTCGGTAAGACCGTAAATATTCAGGCACTGTGTGCGGCACTCGCCGCCGCCGGACCTGCCGCAGGGCCATGACCGGATATCCAGCACAGGCGCGTCAAGATAGAGAATGTCGGTATAATACGGATACTTTGCGGCGTAATTAAAAGCGTACAGCCCTCCGCGGCTGAAGCCGAACAGCACGGCGCGGCGCGCAAGGCCGAAGTGTCCGACCGCCGCGCAGCGGAAGCGGTGCATGTTTTCGATTGCCTGAGGGCAGCCGTACATATCGCTTGTGCGGTGATAAGCCAGATGCCATCCGCGCTCAAGCAGAGCCATGTCGACCGTGTCGAACGCGCCGAAAAATTCGGTACGCCAGGCCCAGGGACTTCCCTTCGCCGCCTTTCGGGGACAGACGACAAAGCTTTCCCTTCCGTCTATGGTAAAATCAACTTTGCGGTAACCCTTCCAGTCGGATATGCCGCTTATGACAAGCTTCATCTGTTCTACTCTCCGGTTTCTTTAATTTTCAAGCGCTTTGAATGCTTCGACCGTCTTTTCCATAGCGGTTTGCGCCGAAGAAGCCTTTTTGGCGTAAGCGGAAGCATAGTCATAGCTTTTCTGATTGGTCAGCTGGGCGAACAGTTCGGTCGTACCGCCCCAGTTGAACACGGCTCCGAAGTCATAGGCAAGCGATCCGAGAATGATATCGAGCATTTCTTCGGAATCGGTATCGCGCATCACTTTGTTTGTCAGCGTTATTTCGTAGTATGCGGGTGTTAAAGTCACCATGGATTTTGCAGCCATAGCCTCGAGTATAAAGCCCGTGAAAGACAGATTTCCGTTGACGGCCGGGACCGATACGGTGGACGCCGACCACGGGTTCACATAATGGTAATACTCCGCCTGCGCCCCGTCGTATTTCGGGATCGGAAGGATGCCGAAGTCCGAATCCATATTGCGCAGCAGGGTCACCGTGCCCAGACCGATGGTGTAGAAAAGACCGCGGTTTTCCATAAACATGGGGCGCGTCAGTTCATCCCACGGATTGCTGTATTTGCCCGTGTAGTTGTCCGCGAGCAGCGTGGTGTCGGCGTCGAGCATCAGATCCAATACGGCCGTGATGACGTCCGCGGCGCGTTCGCCGTCCATGGACAGATACGGCAGGTCCTCTCCGTCTTTCTTTGCGATGGATTCGCCGGCCCCTATAAACATTCCGTAAGTGTTTGAAACTTCCGACAAATGACCCACGCGGTCATTGATCCCGATGGCGCCGTCGCCGTCTATATCCGTGACGACAGCCTTTGCCTGCTCATACATTTTCGACAATGTCCATTTTCCCTCGCGGACCAGCTTATACGGATCCTCGAGGCCGAAGTCGGCGGCCACCTGCTTATTGAACAGGTTCGACCAGACGGCGTCGTTGTCCATAATATTGATGTCCCCCAGCGTCCAGAACAGCCTGCCCCCGATGGAAAGGGAGGAAGAAGCCCGCGCGTCCCACCAGGGCTTGTCAAGGCCGATAAATTCGATCTTTTTAAAGTCTGCGAGTCCGCCTTTTTGCGCGAGTCCCGAATTCTCATACATATTGATCATGAAGACGTCATACACATCGTCGCCGGCGCCTATCGCTTTATTGGCGTCTGCTATGGGATTGTCGGAACGGTATTCGGTGATCCTGCAGTTATACTTTTCTTCGACCCAGATATTGCGCGAGAAAACAGCGTCGTTGATCGCCTCGCCGTTCTCTTTTTCGGAATAAATCTCTTTTGAACTCCAATACCAGTGGAATTTTTCGGATCTGACGAGAAAATTCATCGTCTCTCCCCCGAAGTCCTCGTCGGGAAGGCCGGGCAGGAGTTCCGTTTCGGCAGCCGTTTCGGTGACGGACGGTTCCGTCGTTTCGGAAACGGCGGACTGCGTTTCTCCGGCGCAGGACAGAAGCAGGGAAAAGGACAGCATCAGCGCCGCCGCAACGGCTGCCGCGCGTCCGGTTTTTTTAAGCATGGCAGATACCTCATCGTTATTCATGGATTTGAACTTATTGTATCACAGGGATTTCGCTTTTGCAAGAACAACATAAAGGGGGGTACGAAATGACCGATATTGAAAAACGCGGAGAAGGCGGGTTCGGCTGTTACCGGATACCGGCTGTCATCTGCACCGCGGCGGGAACGCTGATCGTTTCCTACGAATGCCGCCTGACGCCGGATGACTGGGACACCCGTGCGGTCGGTATGCGCAGAAGCACGGACAACGTAAAAACATGGAGTGAACGGGTGATTGCCGG
Organism: uncultured Lachnospiraceae bacterium; assembly: GCA_964628455.1. GTDB lineage: Bacteria > Bacillota > Clostridia > Oscillospirales > CAG-272 > JAQVWU01. The sequence goes on along the minus strand of CAZVPD010000006.1, from coordinate 26,789 downwards.
CAGGCACGACCGTCTGGCGGTCAACAATCCGGTGCTCTGCGCCATGAGGGACGGATGCGTCCTCCTTCTGTATCAGCTGAATTACGAACGGACGTTTGTGCGCAGAAGCTTTGACGACGGTCTGACTTTTTCCCGGGAAAAAGAGATCACCGCAGCGTTTGAGGATTTCAGGCCGGCTTATGATTTCAACGTCTGCGCGGTCGGTCCGGGTCACGGAATCGAACTCGATAACGGACGGATCGTTCTTCCCGTCTGGCTGGCTTCAAGTCCGCAGCGTCATCACAGCCCGTCGGTCACTGCCTCGCTCGTTTCGGACGACGGGGGCGCAACCTGGCAGGGCGGAGACGTGATAGCCGCGTCGGATACGCTGCCGAATCCGAACGAGACGACGGCGGCACAGCTTGAGGACGGCAGCGTCATGTTCAATATCCGCCATCAGGGGAAGACACGGCGGCGCGCCGCTGCCGTTTCACCCGACGGAAAAAGAAATTTCACGGAACCTGCTTTCGATGACGGACTGAGGGATCCGCAGTGCTTCGGGTCGCTGCTCTCCCTGCATGACAGAGGTCTTCTTGCCTATTCGGGCTGCGACAGCGAAACTGCACGGGAAAACCTGAAGATAAAGCTTTCGCGTGACGGCGGAAAAACCTGGGCGGCGGAAATTCCGGTTTACGGCAAAGCGGGCTATTCGGACATCGCGTATAAAGACGGCAGAATATACTGCTTTTTCGAACGCGACGGTCTTTCGGCGCTGTCGGTCGAATCGTTTGATTTGAATTAAATCAATCCGCCTTCCGTTACAGAAAACCTTTCCGATACAGCTGATTCCAACAGCCGCAGTACGCGGAAGGCATAACATCGATTCGTTTGGCATTCATAAAAAAAGTCATTCACGGTCAGCGGATAACTTTTTACTCTGATGTTACTGATTTATTATATATCCGTACCGTTATGATCTTCAAATAAACAATCATACGGTTATAAGAAACACCGCATATTTACCTTTATTATATTATGGATTTATTGTTTCTGTAAAAACGGCTTCGATAACTCAAAGCGTGAATTTTGTCATTAAATATAAATTCACAACAGTGCCGAGAAATCCGGCAATACTATAAAATCCCGCCAATAAAGCCAAAAAAACCAATATGGATCTTTCTTTGTGATTTTTAATTGAAATTACGGCAAGCACCGTAACTGCGATTCCGATTAAAAACATCAAAACGGTTATGACTGCAAGCAGGGGATTTTGGAGTAAAATATCAAAACCCGAAAATTCTTCATTCCGGGGAATTAAAAATCCCGCCACAACCGCAAGAAGATTAAGTATTGCCAGAATAACAGCCCACTTCCCGTGTTTGCTGACAGGCCAAAAAGTTGTTTTCATTTAATATCAATACCCCTTTCTTATTGTTGAATCAAAATATGTTCCGAAGCGATAAAGATATGACCGGAAAAGTAAATATAACCGGCAAGCCTGAACCGGTAATTTTTATTTTATGCTTTCGCTCCCTCCTTCTAAAAAATTCGATTTTATTATTATTAAATTCCCTGTATTTCCGGTTTGAAACATTCGATTTATAATAATTGAAAGTTACTGCCTGTCGTCATCATATTCCATAAAAAGTAAAAAGTCAAGCAAGCAAAAAATAAAAGTCCGATAAAACCGGACTTTTCATGTTTTATTATACGACCTGAAAGATATAGAACTTCAGGTAGTCGGTTTCCGGAACGTTCCATAGGATCGGATGGTCGGGCGCCTGCTGCCGTACTTCAACCTGCTTTAACTGCACGCCGGCATCGGCTGCGGCATTGTGGAGCATCTGTCTGAATATGCTGTCCTTCATAAAATGCGAACAGGACGCCGTTGCCAGATACCCGCCCCGCGGCAGTATTTTCATTGCCCGGAAGTTGATTTCCTTATAGCCTTTCTGGGCGTTGGAAACGGTTTTGCGGCTTTTTGTAAACGCCGGAGGGTCGAGAATGATAAAATCATAAGGCGTCTGTTTACTTTCGGCGAGTTTGGCGAGAAAATCGAAAACGTCCGCGTTTATAAAGTCCATACGGTCCTGCAGATTGTTGCGTTCGGCATTCCGCCCGGCCTGTAACACGGCAGACTGTGAAACGTCGATCGCGGTCGCGTGTTCCGCGCCGCCCATGACGGCGTTGAGCGCAAAGGAACCGGTGTGCGTGAAGCAGTCCAGCACGCGTTTGCCGCGCGCCAGCCGGGCAACCTCCAGCCGATTGTACTTCTGATCCAGAAAATAACCGGTTTTCTGTCCGTTTTCAAAATCGACTTCGTATTTTATCCCGTTTTCGGTTATTTCGGTCACGGTTTGATCGGGATGCGTAAAACCTTCGGCGTCAAACCAGCCTTTATACTCCTGCATTCCCTCAAGAGTCCGCAGGGATACGTCGTTTCTTTCGTAAATACCGCTTATTTCTGCGCCGTCTTCACCGAGTATGCGGATGAGAAGACGGAAAATCATCGCTTTGATTTTATCCATGCCGAAGGACAGCACCTGCGCAACGAGAATTTTATCAAACCGGTCGACTGTAAGCCCGGGCAGCCCGTCGGCTTCGCCGAAAATCAGACGGCAGCAGGAAAAATCGTCCCGCATGACCGTTTTTCGGTAGTTGACGGCATAACGGAGCCTGCGCTCAAAAAAGGCCTCGTCAAATTTTTCGTTTGCGTTCGCGGAAAGTACGCGCACGCGTATTTTGCTCTTTTCACTGTAAAATCCCGTGCCCTGATACTGATTCTTTTGAGAAATCACATCCACGAGCGAGCCGTTTTCGATCATGCTGTCGGAAGGTGTGATTTCCGTGTCGTATACCCAGGGATGACCGCCCTTAAGCGCTTCTTCGGCTTTTTTTGTGATTTTTAACTTCGGGAATGTTCTTTCTTTAATCACGGTATGACCTTTGCTTTCTTTTTTTTATTGTATATAATCCACAGGACTACAGTATAGCATGAATTTCACAAACAATCAACAGCCTGTTGATCCGCAAGGCTTAGCCGGTTTCAAAAGAATACGAACCGGCTTGATTTTTCTTTTTCTTCAAGATATAATAGTCATAAGTATATTTTACGGAATACGATTGCGGCGAGGTTATGAAAATGGCGGTGAATACGGTTTCATTGATAGGTCTGGGCGCTCTGGGCATTATGTACGGCCATCAGACGGCAAAACATATGCCCCGTGAGAATCTGCGCATTATCGCGGATGAAGAGAGGATCAACCGATACGAAAGGGAACATATCCTGTGCAACGGGGAGATATGCGATTTTCATTACATAACGCCCGAAGAACGCTGCGCTCCGGCTGACCTGCTGATTTTTGCGGTGAAATTCAACAGCCTGAACGATGCGGTCGCCGCCGTAAAAAATCATGTCGGTCCGGATACAATCATCCTTTCGCTGCTCAACGGAATCAGCAGCGAAGCTGTGATCGGACAGACTTACGGACCTCAAAAAGTACTTGACTGCGTAGCGCAGGGGATGGACTCCGTCAAGGAAGGAAATAAACTGACATACAGCAACATGGGGATCCTGTGTATCGGTGAAAAAGAGCCGTCAGGAAAAACTGCGGAAACCGCGGAATTTTTTGAAAGGACGCAAATTCCCTATATCATCGACAGCGACATGAAAAAGCGGATGTGGGGCAAATTCATGCTGAATGTGGGCGTAAACCAGGTCGTTGCGGTTTACGAAAGCAGCTACGGCGAAATCCAGAAGGAAGGACCTGCCAGAGACCTGATGACGGCGGCCATGAGGGAAG
>CAZVPD010000006.1:14631-22997 GCA_964628455.1 uncultured Lachnospiraceae bacterium | reverse complement strand
CGTATTGTCCGAAAAAGAAGACGTTCATCTGACCGAGAGCGACCTTCAATACTGGCTGGGCGTTCTGAAACCTTTGAACCCCTTATTAAAACCGTCGATGCGGCAGGATCTTGAGGCAAAACGCTGTAGCGAAGTCGAATTGTTTTCGGGAACGGTGATCAGTCTCGGAAAAAAGCACGGCATACCGACGCCCGTAAACAGAGAACTGTACGACAGGATAAAAGAAATCGAGAGTAAATTCGTTTCGTGTAAAATGCAATAAAGAAACAAGAGGGAATGATATGATCATAAGACCGCTGAGACCCGATGAAAACAAAAAATGCACCGCGATCAACAGCATTGCGTATTCTTTTTCCGCCGACCTGGACGAAGCCGCGTCGCATGAACTGACGGGCGAAGTATTCGGCGCTTTTCTGGATGACGGCGAAACTCTGGCCGCGAAGATACATCCGATCACCTATCTGAGCAATTACTGCGGCAAATATCTGCCCTCGGTCGGAATAGGAGGCGTGGCGACGCTCCCCGAATACCGCCGCAGCGGGTGCATCCGCGAAATATTCCATGAGATTTTCCGCATCGCGCCCGAACGCGGCTGGGCTACGAGTTATCTGTATCCCTTTTCATACAGTTATTACCGTAAATTCGGCTACGAGAGGGTCATACGGAGAAAGACGATCCGTTTTCCTGTTTCGGTGCTCGGTTTTGCCGATCGAAATACAGACGCGGTCCTGTATGATAACACAGGCAGACTCGGCGATATCCTTCTGATTTACGGCAGGTATGCGGAAAAATACAACATGATGTTTCCGAGGGATGAAAACACGCGCGCTTATTCGGCGGAACCCCATAAAAGCAAAAAATGGACCTACATATGGTACGAAAAATCGGGTGCTCCGTCCTCGCTTGCCACCGTCAAAGTCGAAAGCGGCTGCCTTCATGTGACCGAAATCGCATACGCCGACAAAAGCGGGCTCTACGGGATCCTGGGATTTCTGCGTATGTTCGAAGGGCAGGTGCATGAAGTTTATTTCACCGATCTTCCCGAAGACAGCGAACTGGATTTTATTGCGGACAACTATTCCGAATGCAGGTATGAACTGCAGAACTCTGCGCAGGGAAGGGTTCTTCTTGTGGAAACGCTGCTCGCTCAAAACAATTATCCCGATGAACCGGGACATTTCAGACTTTTTGCGGACGACACGCTCGAATACAACCGCGGAACATACGAAGTCGAATATGCGGGCGGAAAGTCCTCGGTCAAAAAGATTTCCGGAGGGGAATTCGATCTGTCCGCGGAAATTCCGGCGCTCAGCCGCATTATGCTGGGCTGCGACGTATTTGACGCCTCCAATGCGGCATATCTTCCGGGCATCAGGCTGAATAACAGCGCCGAAGATTTTTTCCGTGCATTTCCGAAACGCAAACACCATCTGCACGATTACTTTTGATCTGCCCCTCCGGGCATTGAAATCCAAAAGCCGGCATCGATTTTTTCATACCGGTTTTTCTTTATTCCGGAAAGCTTTTTCATCAATCCGCCGGAAACCGCGTGCATGGCACGGGCGGTGCAATATAAATGTCAGGCGCACTTGATATCTTTTAAAGAATATGATAGAATCGTTTTATAAAACCAAACGGAAGGTATGAAGGAGGATGAAAATGAAGCGTTTTCTTTCAGCGGTTCTGCTTTTTGCGATTCTGATCTGCTCCGGCTGTTCGGCTCCGGAAAACCGGGAGAATCCCGCCGGAACGACCGCAGAAACTGCAGCCGAAACCGAAGCCGAAATACTTAAAGCCGATGTACCGGAAAGGGACTTTGAGGGATACGGCTATACGTTTGTAACCATCGGACCGGGTATGAACGTGCACTGGGCTCTTCCGGAAATTTATGTCGAAGACTTAAACGGCGATATCATCAACGACTCCATCTATGAGCGGAACAGCCGGATATCCGAACGGTTCAATGTGACGATAGACGCGTATTTCACGGCTTCACCGGCCGAGGCCGCAAAGAAATCCATTCTGTCAAACACCGATGAATATGATGTGATCAGCACCGGCATTCAGTATGGTGTGGAGACCCTTGTCCTCAGCGGATACCTGCTTGATTTAAAACAGGTGCCCTATATCGATCTGAGCAAACCCTGGTGGGATAAAAACGCTTCCGCGCAGCTCTCGGTCATCAACAAACTGTATGTGACCATCAGCGACCTCGGCTACCGCGACAAAGAGGCGACCTGGATCTTTACGTTCAATAAAAAAATGGTCGGTGACTTCAACCTGGAAGACCCGTATCAGATGGTCCGCGATAGAACATGGACCTTCGAAAACATGTATGACATGGCGCGCGCGGCATCCGGAGACGTCAACGGCGACTCCAAGATGGACCAGAATGACCGGTACGGTATTTTAAGCCAGACGCATACGGCGCTGCAGTTTGCGGAAAGCGGAGAAGTCCTGATCGCGGCCAAAAACGCCGAGGACCTTCCCGAACTCGTGTTCATGAATGAAAAAACCGAAGCTATTCTGACAAAAATACTCGAACTCTTCAAAGACCGCGAAAATCTCTTTCATGCGACCAGTTTCAAAGGCGCTTCCGATATCTGGGACGCACAGCTTCAGATGATGAACGATAACCGCGCGCTTTTTCAGCAGACGCTGATGAACCGCGTTCTTCTCCTGCGGAAATACGAGTGCGATTTCGGCATTCTGCCTCAGCCGCTGATGTATGAAGGGCAGACGGAATACCGTGCCCCCCTTGACATGGCCTGTACGAGTTCGGTTTCGATTCCGATCACCGCGGGTGATACGGAACGGACGGGTATCCTTCTCGAAGCGCTGACAGCCGACAGCTATACTTCACTGATCCCGAACTATTATGAAGTCGCGATCAAGGGCAAAGGGCTGCGCGATGTCGAATCCCTTGAGATGTTCGATATCATTTTCGGAAACCGTATTTACGATATCGGCTGGGCTTTCGGATTCGGCGGCATACCGGATATGATTTCCGCGATGGGAGCAGGCGGAAAGACGGATATAGCGTCTCAGTATGCAAAACGTGAGGAGAAGGCACAGAAAGACCTCGATAAATTTATCGAGACCGTCATGAACCTTCAGAGTTAAGGAAAATTAAACTTATTATAAAGTTAAAGAGGGCTGCTATGGAACTGCATGAACGAAATCATATCCGTGACCTTGCAAAAAAGAAGCTCGAACTTGCCAACACCCCTTTTATGCAAAATCTTGTAAAAGAATGGACGGCGCACAACGACCTTCGGGATGCCCGGCCGATGATCCATTTCGAGATGGGCACCGTCGGAGACAGAGGATTTCATTACGAATGCAAAAACACCTCGGATGACGCGCGTCATGTCGAATGGATACTCGGTGAATCCATGCAGAATCACTTCATGATCGGGGACGACCGTGCCGTAACCGGTGATTTTTACGTGGGTTACGGATCCTGGATGAAACTGTTTGACCTTACTCCCAACCGCACGAATACGAACGGCGTGGGATTTCATATAAACGCCGTCATCGAAAATCTCGACACACTGGACCTGATCAAACCGTCGCCTATGGGATTCGACGAGGAAAGTTATAAGCGGAACCTCGAATATTACAGCGATATCCTGGGCGATATCCTCGAAATCAAAGGCGGTATGGGTTCCATCGGGATTTGTCCGACAAACAATCTCGTTCAGCTGATGACCATGGAAAATATGTTCACCGAGATTTATGACCACCCCGAAAATTTCCACGAAATGATGAACCGCCTGACGAACGATTACATAACTTATATGACGGAACTGGAACGCCGCGGAATGCTGCTGCCCTGCTGCGGCAACAACTGGGTGGGTCAAGGCACGTTCGCATTCTCCTCCGAGATGAAGTCCGATGCAGACGGCGTTAAACTCGGTGATATCTGGGGTTATATGGACTCGCAGGAAACCGTGGGCGTTTCTCCCGAAATGTTCAGAGAATTTTTCTATCCGTATTATAAGCGCATGTCCGAAAAATTCGGACGCCTTTCCTACGGATGCTGCGAACAGGTGCACGCTTACTGGAAAGATTCGCTGTCGAAATTCGAAAATCTGCGCAAGATTTCGATTTCCCCCTGGTGTGACGAGGAGTATATGGGAGATCAGCTGCGCGGTTCCAAAGTTATCTACCAGCGTAAGCCTTCGCCGCTGTATATAGGCGGCACGGAATACGAACTGAACGAAGAAGGTTTCCGGGAACACATCCGCACGACCATGAGGGCTGCAAAGGGCTGCAAGCTGGAAATAACGTTCCGCGATACCTACACGTTAAACGGCAATCTGGGCAAACCGAGGCGCGCCGTGGAGATCGTGCGCGAAGAGATCGAAAATACATGGAGCAAACAATAATCACATTCATAAAAAGCGGGCGCCGCATACCGGAATTCCGGCATGCGACGCCCGTATCTTCTATATTTATATTTCGGATAAAGCCTGCAGCACTTCATTGATGTCCGGCAGCTGAGAGTTCGGGTATATTTTTACCCATTTTACGATTCCGTTTTCATCAACAATGATATTCGCTCTCGCCGAAATGCCGAATTCTTCGTTAAAAATGCCGTAATCCTGCGCAACTTTGCCGTGCGGCCAGAAGTCGCACAAAAGCACCGTGTTTTTAAGGTTTGCCGCTGCAGCCCATGCTTTTTTACTCGCGCCCGAATCCACGCTCATGCCGAAAGGCACCGTGTTGAGCGAAGCGAATTTATCACGGTTAACCTCAAGGGAGCGCATCTGGTCCAGACACACGCCCGTCCAGGCAAGCGGATGCCATGACAGAAGAACTTTTTTTCCTCTGAAATCGGAAAGGCTGACGTTTTGTTCGTGAATGTCCTCCAAAGTAAAATCCGGCGCTTTTACGCCCGTTTCGATCGGTTTCATAATATACCCCTTTTTATCTTTTAATACTTGATGAATTTCGTTCCGGGAACTCCGCAGATGCTGCATTTATCGGGAACAGATTTTTCGATATTGCCGCACACCGGGCATAAATAATAAAAAACCTCGGTGGCTGAATCCATATTCTCCAGAGCCTCGCTGTAAAGCTTTGCGTGAACTTCCTCTGCCTTCAGAGCAAAGGTAAAAGTCCTGACGGCTGCCTTATCGCCTTCTTCTTCAGCTGTTTTCAGGAATTCCGGATACATGCTCTTATATTCATAGGTTTCGCCCTTGACGGCGTCTTTAAGATTGTCCGATGTGCTTCCTACTTTGCCTGCTGTTTCAAAGTGCTTGTGTGCGTGCAGTGTTTCGGCGTCGGCAGCGGCTTTAAAGAGCTTGGCGGCATTGATATTGCCTTCCGCTTCCGCTTTTTTGGAATAGGCGAGATATTTTCTGTTTGCCTGGGACTCACCCGCAAAGGCTGCCATAAGGTTCTGAAGCGTTTTTGTCTCTTCCATGATCGATTTCTCCTGTATTTATATAAATTAATTTGAACATGAGTGATTTTTTTCGAGGCACTTTCCGCAGACGCCTTTAAAATAAATATTCTTCTCCAGGACCTTAAAACCGTTCAGATCTTCCGGAATGATTTTCCGAAGGTCGGCTTCGAAATCGTAAATCGTGCCGCATACCCCGCATTGAAAATGCCCGTGGTCCTTTATGCGGAATTCATAATGAACTTCGTTTTCCTCGATCGTGAGATCACGGACCAGATCCGCATCGCCGAGAACTTTCAGCGTATTGTATACCGTTGATTTCGATAAAGTCGGCATTTCGGGAAGAAGGGCGCCGTATATGCGGTCAACCGTGGGATGACACGGATTACAGGCAAGATATTCAAGGATTTTTATCCTCTGAAGCGAAGGCTTTATGTTTTTTTTCTTAATTGTGTCCGCAATGCTCTCCGCGCTGATCTTCATTTTCGCCTTCCCGTAAAAATAAGAATAATTATTTGTTTGCAATATTTATTAATTTATAATGATTATTATATTATAACCATTATATCACGGATCGTTCGGTTTGTCAACAGAAAAACAAAAAAATTCCGCAGTTAAATGCCTGCTTTTTCATCCTGTCTGTTTATAAAAACGAACAGGATCCCCGTAATAAGACCGGAGATAAAAACGACAAGAAAATCAAACGGAGCAAACGGCGTGTTTCCGAACGGATCAAATAAAAAGCCGTTTCCGAACCTGAATAATTTTCCGCCGGTCAGGACCAGTTCGCCGATATACATAACAACCGTTGTCATCATTGAAACAACCGCCGGAATTATTACCGATAATAATCTTCTTTTTTTATACAGGATGGTTCCGTGATACACGCCGGAGGTCACCCCGAAAACGATAAAAAACGAACTCATCAGGACCGCCGACCGTGCCGAAACGTCTAAAGTTCCGTTTCTGTAAAAAGCGGTAAAACAGGCCAAAACGCAAAGTCCGATAAAGATGCCTGCGCATATCGCCTGCGCAATCAGAAACCTTATTTTTGACCTGTCCGACTCTTTGATCATCTTTGTAAAGCCGTAGATCAGGCTGATTACAGAAAGTATGATTAATATTGCGATTATGTAGAAATGAAATTTATAAGCCGGATTATTTTCCGCATAAACGGGTTCGCCGACAGCCTTCAGCACTTCGGGAGTCGCGACGCACAGGCTGTATTGCCAGGCGTCCAGCGGCAGCTGTTTATAACCCTCAATGACCTTCATTTGTTCAAAGCCGGTTTCCGTAGCGAGGAATGTTACCACGCCCAGCAGCGATACGACAGGCAATGAATATTTTTTTAACAGTTTATAGAACAGCGGAAACAGAGCCGCAGCCAAAACAACCGCGATGCAGACCGGCGCATACGGAATGATGTATTTCGGATAATCCGCAGCCTCGATTCCGCCCTTTTGTATATATAACATAAAAGTTTTAATGCCCGTATAAATCGGATATGCCGAAACAACAAGCAAAAATATAAGCGATGTTCTGTAAAAAATTCTATATTTACTTTTCACTGTGTTTGCTCCCCTTATATATTTCATCTATCCTGTCATAATCGAGGGATCCGGAAACCTTCCTGTAACATTTTGTCTCGCCGTCAAGCCAGATCACACCGTTTTTGTCAACCCAAAACTTTTTATCTTTAAAACTGACAAGATAGGCGGTAAACAAATCAAGTTTTTCATCTGTTTCCGTAACTTCAAGCGTGTCATAAAAATCCGCAAGTTCACTGACAATGCTTTCATCGGAACTGAACAGCGCATAGCTGCTTACGCCGTAATATACGGCGACGTCAACCGGATTTGTTTTTTCTGTTTTACCGCAGGCGAAAAGAAAAATAAATGTTATAAACATCAGAATAAAAGCGTGTTTTTTCATATCGTTTATACCGGCGCGTTGGTAAGAAGCGCAGCCGCAACCGCCATCACAAGGACCGCAAGCCAACACCCCGAAAAGAAGGTCAGTTTTTTATAGGATAAAATATTTTCGATCCTGATCCTTATTTTTGATCCCCCGAAAGCGGAAGCGAACATCGTTCTGTTCTGTTCGCAGTTTAAGAGAGCGGAAGCATATTCCTTTTTTTTCTCATTGCCGCAGATTTTCAGCACTTCGGCATCGCATGCCATCTCCATATCGGATAGAAAGTGCTTTAAGAAAAACCAGACAAACGGATTGAACCAGTGAAGGCAGGCGGTTATAACGGCGGCTGTCCGCCAAAAGTTGTCCCTCCTGCCGATATGCAACCTTTCATGCAAAAGTATATAATCCATATCCTTTTCCGCAATATTATACGGCAGAATAATTTCAGGCCTGATGATCCCGTATACCGCGGGCGATGTGATTTTATGAGAAAAATAAATATCGTCCCGGTAATGCTCCGCGTCTTTGATTTCCGATTTTGTCACACGGTATAAAAACATCGCTGCGATCAGGGCGGCGGCAAAGATCACGCACCAGACACCGGAAGCAGCCGAGAAAATATTCCGGAGCGCCGCCGATTTATATACGATCGGGTCATAGCTTTCCGCCGCCAGGATGCTGTTCATCATGGTCAGTTCGGGCAGGACTCCGTAGGCAACCGCTTTACCCGCGGTGATTTTACCGAGCAGATTCATAAGGCTGTACCTGCTTCCGAACCCGAACGGGATCCAGAAACGGATAAAAGGTATGATCCACAGCATTTTTATCATAAAGCGGGGTATCCTTTTTATTCTGCCGAAAAAAAGCACAATAAAACCGGCGGCGGTTCCGATCATACTCATATTCAGCAGCCAGTAAAATATTTCCGCAAGCATGCGATCACCGCTTCTCTATCATCTGTCTCAGTTCGTCAAGTTCTTCTCCGGTAAGCGACTCATCTTCAAGCAAGGCCGAAAAGAAAGCTTTCTTTGAACCGTTA
>CAZVPD010000006.1:0-14621 GCA_964628455.1 uncultured Lachnospiraceae bacterium | reverse complement strand
GTTAAAAAGCTTTGATATCAGCGAGTTTGTTTCGGATTTTCTGACGTCCTCTTTTTTATAAAGCGAGGTGCAGATAAAATTCGGTTCGGTCCTCAGGACCGCATTTTTTTCGATCAGCTTCTTAATGACCGTATACGTGGTGTTTTTGTTCCAGCCGACAGTCTTTTCTGCCAGGATGCTCAACTGCTTTGCGCTTACCGGCTCATTCTGCCATATCATTTCCATCAGTTTCAGTTCGCTGTCGTATAATTTAACATCCATCTTTCATCCTCCGCAGACTATATCTGTAGTCTATACTATCACAATAGTCTGTATTTGTCAACAGGTACGCCGCAGATTTTCAGGCTGCGGCGTTAAATTCAATATTTTGTTATAAGAACCGGCCCGCGCATGGCTTTATATCCATAAAAATTTATGATCCCCTGTAAATCAATGATTTATTTATGAACGATATTTTGAACCCGGCCTGTCATATCCTGTTCGGTCAGCATGACCTTGATTCCGTGCGGGTGAAATTTACTGTTGGTAAGAATACGCTTTACATGGCCCCTGGTCAGCTTGCCCGAAGGCTGGTCTTTTTTTAATATGATATCGACCTCGTCGCCGATTTCTATATCGTCCCTGTTTTGTCCGTTCATTTGTTTCCCGCTTTCCGTAAGTTATGATCTGCCTAATATATGTTCGGCGCATTTAATGCCGTCCACGGCTGCCGAAAGGATTCCTCCGGCATATCCGGCCCCTTCTCCGCAGGGATATAATCCTTTTAATCCGACAGCTTCATAATCGTCATCCCTCACGATACAGACGGGAGAAGAGCTGCGTGTTTCGGCCCCTGTGAGCAGCGCGTCCGGATATGCGAAGCCGGGCATCCATTCACCCATTTCCCGTATCGCCTGCCTGAGCGATGCGTCGACAGTATCCGGCATATACGAGTCCATGCGGGCAAATCCCGTACCGGGAAGATACGTCGGCAGCACATCGCCGAAAGACGTCGTATCCCGTCCGCAAAGAAAATCCTCAAGACGCTGAACGGGCGCCCTGTATCCGCCCCCGCCGGCTTTAAACGCAGCCGCTTCTATGCGGCGCTGAAACATCACACCCGCAAGCGGATGACCGCTTTTAAAATCCTCTTTATCTAAAGTGACAAAGAGCGCGCTGTTGGAGTTTCTTCCATCGCGCCTGTATTCGCTCATTCCGTTTGTTACCACGCCGTTTTCCTCGGATGCGGCTGCAACGACCGTCCCACCGGGGCACATGCAGAAGGTATATACGTTTCTGCCGTCAGCAAGATGCACGACCATCCGGTAATCCGCCGCTCCGAGTGCGGGATGACCTGTAAACGTGCCGTATTTAATTTTATTGATCATCTCCTGCGTGTGTTCGATGCGGACGCCTATCGCAAAAGGTTTCTGCTCCATAACGATACCGCTGCCTTGCAGCCATTCGAATGTGTCGCGGGCGCTGTGCCCGATCGCAAGAACCACATTGTCCGTATCGAGTTCGTCGTAAATTCCTTTTTCCGTAAATCCGATGCCGGTCACCTGTCCGTCCCTGCGTAAAATATCCGTTAAGGTTGTATTGAACCGGACCTCGCCCCCGAGGCTGATGATTTTCTTTCTGATGTTTTTTACAACATCATGCAGCCGGTCCGTACCGATATGCGGTTTACCGAGATACATGATCTCGGACGGCGCTCCCGCTTCCGTAAACTCGCCGAGGACTTTATATTTATAGGCATCAGTCAATCCCACTTTTAATTTGCCGTCGGAGAAAGCACCTGCGCCGCCTTCTCCGAACTGCACATTGCTGTTGATATCAAGAAGACCGGTTTCCCTGAATTTTTTAACGCTCTGCCTTCGGCAGTCGATATCGCACCCGCGTTCGATCAAGATCGGCATCGCGCCGGTCTGCGCCAGAATCAGCGCGGCGAACAGGCCCGCAGGACCGCAGCCCGCCACCACCGGACGCCGTTTCGGCTTTGTGCTTTCGGGTAATATATAAACCAGAGGCGTCTCTTTGGTAATGCTTTTATCCCTGCGGTTCCGTATGACTTCGGTTTCATCCCCTTTAACACACACGGTAACGGTCATATCGAAAAATATGTCCTGTCTGTTGCGGGAGTTTACGGAACGTTTCGCTATATGGATCTGTTCAATGCGGCCGGGTTCTATACCGAGTTTTTTTGCCGCTGTTTCCTCCAGAAGTTTCATATCATAGGCAAGAGGAATTGCCAGGCCGGTTATTCTGATCATTATTTCTCCCGGATGTTTTTTCAAACCACATGAAAGCATTTAAAATCAAGTGTCTTATAACGTCAATCGACAGGTAACATCACTTCTTGTCCGCGATATTCAGCCCATTTTATCACATCATATCCATCCTGTCGACTGTCGATGCGTAAAAGTTTCATGAAGAAACAGGATACGGCCGTCGGAAAGGTATAACAATGTCAAATGAAATATTGAATGACGTCTTTGTTATTAATGCCGGGAAGCAATCGATAACGAACAAACATCACAGAACAGGGCGAATCTGTGATGTTTGTCCCGCTGGTCCCATGTGCCGTCCGAATTGTCATCCGACGGCGGAAAGATCATAAACAAATTTATTCGATTATAAAAGACAACGTAAAAGAAGTGTTCTCGTCGATCGGGGTGGTTGTGTCGCTTATAATTTCGGAACGGTTGTTTGCGGGATTGGTATTTGATATGGTTTCGGATATTGATCTGCTGTTTGCAGATCCGCTGACTCCGACGGCATCAAATGTGAGGACCATCAGTTTTATATTTCCGAGTTCGTCGTCGTATGTCGATCTGTAACTTACCGTCCCTGTGCCTGCAACAACGCAGCTGCTGTTTATTTCACTGATCCAAAATTCTTCCACATCATAATAATCTCCGGCGTATGCTTCCATCCTTACGGACCGATACCCCGTATTCACCGCCGCCGAAATTGTACATGTATCGCCGGGCAGCAGCCCCCCTTCGATCAACAGGCTGCTTACGCCGTAGCTCTCGTTTTCCGTTGTATAGTAATCCTGACCTGATGACGGAGTCCTGTTGTCGGAAACTTTTCCGTCCGCCTGAATTTTAATAACATTATTTTCCAAATAAACGGGGATGATTTTCCCTTTGCTTTGCAGAACTTTGCTGATTGCCTTCTCATACCCCTCAAGGTCCGGACCGTCATAAAGAGTCATGCTTCCGACCGTGATCTGATTGTCGCTTATACTGATTTTACCTGTCGGAAATCCCGTCCAGTCTATTTCCGCAAAAAAATCATCGTTATCGGAACTTGATGTAACCTGGTTTATCAGCTCGATTTCGGCCGGATCGCCTATCTGTATGAAATTATACACGGTACTTTTATATATTTCGTTGGAATCTGTCCTCGCACGGGGATTATAGTCGGCCATATATTCTTCTGCCGATATCCAATAAGGACACTGCTGCGGTGCAAACCTCATGTAATAATCTTCGGCATAAATTGTTTTGTCAAAGGTTTTTTCCGAAGGGGTTCCTTTTTTGACCTCCGCCTGAATCGTTACGACCGTGTTCAGAAACGGAACATATTCCTTTTCGATGGTATCCCGGAGTTTCAGCTTCAGATCATGCAGAACACGTTCCGCAAATTCTTTCATAAGAGGCTTGATGTCGCTCATCAGCTTTTCACGGAATTTGTCTTTGTAATTTTGTATCGCTTCTGCGGACGGCGGAACCCACTGCGGCGGATTGTTCTCGTTGTATTTTTCTTTGTAATAAGCATAACGCACGCGGTCCGCATCGGTCAGGGTCGGGCTGTCCCAGAAACAGTTCACATAACCGTCAATCAGCTTTTCCACAGCTTTCTGAAGGTCCGCCGGCTTCTCCATGCAATGCACATAGATCGCATCCAGGGCGCGGGCAAAGCCCTTGCCCCCGCGGTCCAGTGTTATCGGTCCCGAAGGCATATAATAAGCCTGCGAAAGGGAAACCGTTTCCCGAGGTTCTACATTCATGGATTCCGCATAGAAAACCGCGCCGAGGCCGTCATTGAAATTGATATACCCCTGTTCCTGTATGGTCGTCATTTCGAGTGTTGCCAGCGAGTAAACGGTATTGCCGATGAAAACCGCCGTAGCCATCATAAGCAGCGCTTCCGAACCCAGCGCGACGCCGGCTATTGTCAGAAGAGCTTCTGTTATATTCACCGCATTGATGTATGCTACTGTTTCGACTTCCCCTCCCAGATAAAGCTGATAAGCGACTTTGGCAAAAACAAGGGCAGCCCCGACAAGCCTTATGCTCACAGCCCATTTTTCAAGCCCCGACTCGGCGCGGAGCATCGTATTGATCAGCTTGTTTGTCGCCTTCAGGTCAAGTATGTTTGCGGCGTCGTTGCCGAGTCCCATCAAAGCCGTCGCCATATCGTGCGGATACACTTTGCATGACTTCAGGATTTCGATCATCGTATCGAAATCGATTTCTTCCATGAGTTTATCCAGGTCGGCCGAAACAAAGTATACCTCGGTCAGCGGTCCGTCATAACCGCCGATATACGCGAATGACTGCGACGGAAGAATCGTTTCACCGGCCGGGCCCATGCTGTATTGTGTTCCGAGTACCATTTTGCTTTCACCGTAAATCGAAAAATGCGTTGTCTGAAACGTAATTGTGCCGTTTTCAACGTCGCGCGTACTGTCGACGACCTGCCATTCTTTTGTTTCTTCGTCGTAATACTGCACAAACGCGAATTCGTCCGGCGAAGCGGTACAGGGAAGCGTTATGTCGACAAGTGTCGGGAATTCCGATACCGTTTCCCCCGACGCGTCGTCCGAAAGGGAGAAGTCGTAGGCGTTCACCGTCACCCCGGTGCGGCTGTCGGTCTTCTGAGGCAGTTTTTTTACCTCGAGCGTGCTTTCCCCGTATAAATTATAAGCGCCGAAATCCAGCGTCACCCCCGCCGCTTCCGCGACGGGACTGTCCGGCGACACGGACGCTTCGATTCCCCTTGCCGAAAGCTCCTTTTCGGAAAATCCGATGTTTGTCAGCCCGGCACCGCCGTTCGTTCGTTCCCCGGAGCATCGGCTGACGCCGGCGGTGACCGCGCCGGCCAGTACCGCAAAAGCCAGAACGGCTGCTATGACAGCCGCGGCCGGAGACCTGCGGCGCACGGCGGAAGCGCCGGCTGCAGCGGTACGCACGGCCGCCGGAACAGGACGATGTGCCGGCGGACGAGGTTCCGCGGCGATACCGGCTGTATTCGCTCCGGTAACCGTTCCGCACCTCCTGCAGAACAGAGCGCCTTCGCTGTATGGCGTTCCGCATTTTCTGCAGAACCGGTTTGATTTTTTTGATACGGCAGTACCGCAATATTCGCATGTGGTTGAACCCGCTTGCATCTTCGCTCCGCACGCTTTACATATTTCAGACATAAAAGGCTCCTTTTAAGGCAATTTCACGATGATCATCTGATATAACGTTGTTTTCCCGAACAGGGATTTTTCGTCATATGCCACGTCGATAAAACGTCCGGATTCGCCATACATCAGCCTGTTGGGCATATAGACAAGTTCCAGCCCTTTTCCGGGAAAATAAAACGCGAGAACATTCTGATAAAAGGAACCCGAAGCGGGACGGAGATGCCATTTGCCGGGCTTGAATTCCGAACCGTCCGCGTTATAGCCGTCATACAGTGTACAGGTAAACTTTATATCAAAAGCGTCTTTTGCTTCGAGGACCGCCATATATTCGGCTTCGGCCGAGAATTCATCGCTACCGTCAATAAAGGTGCGAAGAAGCACATACCATTTACCCGTGATATCCGCAAGAGGGATCTCGGTCTCTCCGCCGTAATCGGAATCATCACTGTATTCGTTTATGAGGGTGTAGTCATTCTCTCCGGAATTATCGACAAATTCTTTATAAAGATCATATTCACCGCCGCCCGTCAGTATGATTTCGGGAGTAAACAGATAGGACGCGGCAAAATAGATTCCCGCTCCCCCAAGCAGGACAAGCGACAGAATCAAGAAAACCTTCAGGCTTTTTTTCGGCTTTTTCCGTTCCGGCACGTCTTTCCCATCGGCCGGCGTCTGCGGTAACGATGCATTCTGCCGCAGATCGCCGCCGCATATTTCACAAAAAGCGCTGTCGTCGGGCGTTTGTTTTCCACAATACCGGCAGATCATAAATGTTTCATCTCCTTAAAATAAATTCATATGTGTTATCTATTCTATATAATCTTCATACAGATGTCAACCCGCAAAATTCCTGTTGTTTTCTGAGTTTTTTTGCGGAAATACAGACATAGGGTATGGTCAGCCGTATTCCTTTGTTCGATTCGGAATATATATTTATTTTATCCTCCAGTTCGGCAAAGAACATTTCTTTTTGAGGAGCATCGATGATTTCTTTCCATCCGGGTAGAAATGCCATTTTAACAAAAGAATAATTCATCAGACTTGTTCCGTTTGCGAACGGCCATACGAAACTTTCCCTGATCACATCCCCGATAAAGAAACCGGCCTTTTCGGTCGTTTTTAAACATTCATCCATATTCCTGCGTTTGCTGCTGATATGCGTGTTCAGACGCTCTGTTTCCAGCTCCATACCTTTTTCGGCAAGAAGCTCCCTGTATAAATCATAAAACTCTTTCATTGTTTCGGGAAGATTATATACCTGGATCAATTCTCCTCCCGGCTTCAGAATACGATGACAATTTTGGAGCACCCTGCCGTAATCTCCGATATTATTGATACAGTTGTTCGAAGTGATCAGGTCAAAAGTATTTTCTGCAAAAGGCATGTCAAGAACAGACAGTTCAAAAAACTTAATGTTCTTTACCTCAAGCTGTTCCGCTTTCAGTTCGGCTCTTTTTATCGCCGCCTGCCATATATCAACCGCATAAACAAACGAAGAAGGGCCCAGCCGTTCGGCAAGTTCGATGGCGGGAAAGCCGGTTCCCGTGCCGATGTCAAGCACGGTCATCCTTTCGCGGTAATCTACGGCATTGAGCAGCGTATATCCGAATTTGGCGGACCAGAAAGGACAGCAGTCATATGCGCTGACAAACAGATCGTTGTTCAGGTTGTAACTCATAAAACACCCCGACTTCGGAAATTCGAAAAGCATGGTATAACATCGGCAGGATTTCGAAAAGACAAAGAAACGGAAGCAAGTCAAGTGCCGTGTGAAGCGGCTTCACGGCTTAAGGCTTACGGTTTCTGCGGATCTTTGCTTGCATGAGAGTAAAAAAAATGTGTCCGATGTAAATTATCATGAAAACCATTGCGTTTTTTTCTGAATTATCCTATTATATACAGAAAGATATTGTTTTGTCAAACAAAAAACAATCAAAACTAACCGGAATTCATTCCGACAGGAGAAAGATACGTATGATTCTTAAAAAACTGACCGATTTTAAACTGAATGCATTTTATCCCTATGTCCCTGAGCTTCACCGCAGTGTCGAAACCGGAGCGGTTCTTTCCGGCATCCTTCCGTGGATCGACGCTAAGGTCCCCGGATCCGTTTACCGGGACCTGCTGAATGCCGGCATCCTGCGGGATCCGTATTATGAAATGCAGAGCCATGAAGCGGAATGGGCAGCCGACCGCTGGTGGATGTATGTGACGGATTTTGCACTGGAACCTTCCGCGCCGCACCGTTACCGCAGGATCCGTCTCTGCGGTATCGATTATAAAGGGCATATCAGCTTCAACGGGCAAAAACTCGGTGTGCACGAAGGCATGTATACCCCTTTTGTGGCGGATATCACGGGTCTCTGCAAAGACGGCAATCATCTTTCCGTCACGCTGGAGTCCGCACCCGACGAAACGGGACAGATCGGTTATACAGACCGCATTTTTACGCAGAAAGCCCGTTTTACCTATAAGTGGGACTGGTGTCCCCGGCTGGTGCAGCTCGGACTATACGACGAGATTCGTGTTGAGGAAAGCGGCATCTGCGCCTTCGACTACGCGCATATACGTCCGGTCAAAACCGAAAACGGCTGGAATCTCAGCTGCTCCTTTGATGTTTATGCTTTCGAAGCGGGAAAAGTAACGCTTGACTGCGCGCTTGCGGACACCGGGAAAACATTGGAATTTACGCTTGCCGAAGGCAGAAACACCATCTCACTCGAATTCGACGCGGGCAGCCGTGAGCTCTGGTATCCGAACGGCCACGGGAAACAGCCCCTTTATGCGTTCCGCGCCGTCATGACAGACGACAACGGCGTTTCCGATATATACGATTGCGAGGTCGGTTTCCGCACGCTTTCCTATATCCGGTGCGACGGCTGCTCGGATGACTCTCTGCCGTATAACGTGCTGGTCAACGGCAAACGCATCTACATCAAAGGCGTAAATCTGACTCCTCTTGACGTGATGTACGGCGATATTCCCGACTGCCGTTATCAAGCGGTTCTGGAGAAAGCAAGGGATGCCAACATCAATCTGGTGCGCGTATGGGGCGGCGGGCTCATAGAACGGGAAATCTTCTATAAGCTCTGCGACCGGTACGGCATCATGGTGTGGCAGGAGTTTATTCAGTCAAGCTCCGGGATCAGCAATGTTCCTTCCGAACTGCCGGAATTTCTTCGCCTTGCCGCAGCGACCGCCGCCGAAGCCGTTAAAGTAAAACGCAATCATGTCAGCCTGACCTACTGGAGCGGAGGCAATGAACTGGCAAAACCGGATACCTTCCCTGTCGGTTATGAAAACAAAAACATCGCGATGCTGATGGAAATCGCAAACCGCCTTGACCCCGACCGGCTTATGCTGCCGACTTCCGCGTCGGGACCGCTTGAATTCCTTGATATCAATAAAAAAGGGCAGAACCACGATGTCCACGGCCCGTGGAAATACAGCGGTCCTGAGGGACAATACGCTGTTTTCAACGGCAGCGACAGCCAGCTCCACAGCGAATTCGGCGTAGACGGTATGGGAAACTACGGGACGGTCTGCTCCGTCCTCTCTCCCGCAAACCGAAAGGTCACTTCGATGGATAAAAACGCCGTCTGGCGTCATCACGGGGAATGGTGGGATACATTCTACCGGGACAGCGAAATTTTCGGTCCGTTTGACGAAAACGACCTAGAGACTTTTATCGCATGCAGCCAGTATATACAGGCCGAAGGCCTTCGCTACGCG
Organism: uncultured Lachnospiraceae bacterium; assembly: GCA_964628455.1. Taxonomy (GTDB): domain Bacteria; phylum Bacillota; class Clostridia; order Oscillospirales; family CAG-272; genus JAQVWU01. Next base: position 5,488 of record CAZVPD010000006.1, on the reverse strand, counting down.
CTGGAAGCCAACCGGCGCCGCGCTTTCGGGAACTGCGGCAGCATCATCTGGCAGTTCAACGAACCTTGGCCGAATGTCTCGGGGACCAATCTGCTGGATTATTATAATACGCCGAAACTCGCATATTTCTTTGTAAAAGACGCGTTCCGTCCGGTTTCCGCGACGCTCCGTTATGACAGGCTGCTTTGGAACGGGGGCGAAACTTTCCGCGGAACCGTTTATGTCCTGAACGAAGCGGAAGCTTTCCGGGACATGCTGACCGTTGCTGTGAAAGATGAAGACGGAAACGAAATATTCCGCGGACACATGAAAGCGGACGCCCCGGAAAACGGAGCGGTAAACTGCGGTTCCTTTACCTGTACCGTGCCGGACTCAAGGTCCTATATCATTTCTCTGGAATCGCAGGACCGTCCCGGAATGAACAGCGGGTATCTGTTTTTTGTCAGAGATGCGGAAGGTCATGCTTCCAAACAGTCTGTTTTAAAGTATCTAAAATACCGGCATAACAATAATAAACCATATTTTTAAAACAAACCAACTTCCGGTTATATATACAATCCATGTTAAACCTCGTCAATGACGGGGTTTTTCACAACGCAGAAAAGTTTATTGATAAATTATTTTATCGGCATAACGTCGGCATCACCCAAGCCGCGCTTGATGTTGAAACAATGAATTGATTATTGCTTTTCCTGCCGATTAAAATTACAATAGAATCACACATTTGAATAAATGAACGGAGAAATTATTATGCAGCTTAATTTGGGAGAGAAAATCAGAGAGCTTCGCCGTCGCGACGGCAGGACGCAGGAAGCGTTGGCGGACGCGTTTGGTGTCACAAGTCAGGCCGTATCGCGGTGGGAGTCAAACGGCGGTTATCCCGATATGGAGATCATTCCCGCTATAGCAAATTACTTTCATGTGACTATCGATGAGTTATTCGGCTATAACGGAGACCGAGATAAAAAGATACGGAATATCCTCGAAGATGCGGACGCCATGATCAACGCTCAGGGAGATATGGAACCGTGCGTTTCGTTTTTAAGGGAAGCTTATACCGAATTCCCCTCGGAAGTTCAGATACTGCTCCGGCTTGGATTTGCGCTCAATATATGCGGATGGCAGAAATACGGCGCGCGCGGTTATACGGAAGACGGATGCGATTATGCTCTCAATGATTCGGATTATAACTCGAAGAACGAATACTGGCGGGAAGCTCTTGCGATTTTTCAAAAAGTATTGGATACGGGTGTCGGCCCGGATGACCGTATGGTAGTTATCACGGTGATGGTCCGCATGTATGCGGTAATCGGCGCATATGACAAAGCGGAACTACTGGCGCAGAAACAGGATTCGGTTATCATAAGCCGCGAATGCCTTCTGGCAGCCGCCGCCGAAGGAGAAAAACGCGATATGTATCAGGGTGAAGCCCTGATTGCATTGATAAAGCAGTTAAAAATCGTTATGGAAACCGCAGTTCTGACAAAGCTCTCTTTGTGCCGGAGTGAAGACGGCATACAAAAGTTACTCTCTGTCGCACGTCTGTACGAGTCGGTCTTTGATGACGGAAACTGCGGAGGCTGTCACGCCGATCTGAGGGATATCTATTTATGGAGTTCGGTTTTTTCAGCGCGGCAGGGCAATCTGTCTCAGGCGGTTGAATACTTTGATTCCATGTTTACTCACGAAATGAAGTACGAAGCAATACGCGGAACCGGACTATACCGATACACCGCACCGCTTGTCTCAAAGGTTACTTTCCCGAGCGATAACTGGCCTGCCGTTCCGGCAGATGCCTGGAAAGGCTGGCTGAGCGCCGCTCCGGAAAATCTGATTGAGGCGATCAGAAGCGACAGTAAATATGCGGAGTGCTTTGTTGATTCATTATAAATCCATAAAATGTAAAGATAAAAATTCAAATCGATATGAAATCTATAAAAACCCGACATATCCTATTGTCTGATGTATAAATGTATCGATAATGCAGATTGTTGTGCATTATCGATGTTGATATCGTTTTACCGGCAGTAAAAAAGAGCTTTAGCAAAAGTCCCGAAAAAAGCAGAGGTAAATGGCTGCGAAAGCAGTTCAAAAGACTCTGCTTTTTGATATGTGGTGTTTAAATGTTAAAAACCATATTTTTCACATTTCGAGACTTGTGTGAAACGTCTATTGTAATTCTTCACAGACAAATACAAACAGGACAGCTGTCTGTTGACATTTATCCCTGTTATGGTATAATAAACTTGCTGTATTAAAATATAATTGTCTCAATAAAAACTGAATAAGGAAGTAACCCATTATGAACGGTGTAAAAAAGTTCATCGCAATTTTCATGTTCTTTACATTGACTTTTTCCCTGTTCCTCTCATGTTCACAAAATTCCGTGAAAACCGACAGCACCGGCTCGCAGGAAACAAGCCAGGCAGCTGAAACCGCTGCGGATACCACGACTGACCCTTATGCTGTTTCGGATAACCTTCCTGCTGATCTGAACTTCAGCGGAGCTGTAATCCGTGTATTAGGCAGGCAAGTCGATGATGTTTTTTATACCACCAATTGGGAATTCACAGATGAACAAAACGGCGAAGTTTTTAACGACGCAATATTCATGCGCGAGCTGTCCGTAGAAGATCGTTTGAACATTAAAATCGAAAAAAACTTATCTCTCACATCGTATCAAACCGAGGATAAGTCAGTCAGAGCCGGTGATGATGAGTTTGATATTGTTTTCGCAAATGCCTATGATGTTGCACCTTTAGCGCTTGAAGGTGTTGTCCTTGATCTATCTGGGTTTCCGAATATCGATTACAGTATGCCCTGGTGGCCGGACACAATCATGAAGGATGTGACAATCAACGGCAAAACATATTTTGTGACCGGTGATATATCTCCGTCTGTGCTTGGTTTTATGAACTGTATATTTTACAATAAAAACATTGCTGCCGATTATAACATTTCAGGTCTGTATGATCTGGTCTTTTCCGGACAATGGACATTTGATCAATATGCAGCAATGGCAAAACAGGTCTACAAAGACCTTAACGGAAACAGTGAAGTTGACAAAGAAGATTTGTTTGGCGTAACAACTTCCGATTACTACGATGTATACTTTTCAGCTTTTGAAATACCGATAACAAATACCGAAGCAGACGGTTCGCTCAGTCTTGCTCTCGGCGATAAATTTTACTCGGCATACAGCAGGCTTCGCGAATTTTCGATGGAAAAATCTTCCTTGCCGCAAGCGATTTCAAATAAAGATGAAAAAGTTAATTTTACAAATGATGTTAATTTTTTCGCCAACGGACAGTTATTATTTTTTGGCGGACTGGTAAGATTTTCCGATTATTATCGTGATATGAAGGATGATTTCGGAATTCTCACTGTACCGAAATGGGACGAGAATCAAAAAGATTATCATACCACATCTCATGCCAACTATTCGCTCGTAAACATACCTGCTACATTACCGGCTGACCGCCATGATATGGTAGGTGCGGTAATGGAAGCACTCGCGGCAGAAGGCTATCGCAGCATGACTTCGGCATATTTTGAGAGCACATTGAAAAACAAATACAGCCGCGATGAAGAAACCCTTGAAGTCCTGGATATTTTGCGCAAAGGTCTTGAATTTCAGCCTGTCATGATCTATTACAAGAGCATGGGTGATATACTCCATTTGTTCAGATATGCGTGCTATCCTCAAAATACCTATGACGATATGACTTCCTTTTACGCAAAGAACGAGAAAAGATTCCAAAGTTCCATTGACAAATTCAATGAATATTATTTAAATTAATCTTCCGGTAATTTACATTGTAATTTGCAGCAGCAGGTTGAACGAATAGCATAAAAAGATGGAATTACGGGGAACTTCGCCCAGCTGCTATGAACCGGGGCGAGGAGAGGTTATGCGGAACAACGATAAATAAAAGCAATAAAAAAGCCTTAAAAACGCTCTTTCCCGAGGTTTTCAAGGCTTTTTTACTTGACTCGTGCGTCATAAAAAGATGCCGTTATAACTTCAAAATAAACTTGAAGTATATTTATGCGATAACCGTATCCCGTGATATACGGAATTCCTTTTGGACAATACTTTCACCTGTAAAACAGTTTGTTTCGACAGCATCACCATCCGGGTATCGGTCAAATCCGACTTTAATAAGCATCTTCATACTGTATGTATTATCCGAATAACATCCGGCTGATATTTCTTTGTAACGGTAATTTTGAAATATGAATTTTAACGCCAAACGAAACGATCTCGTGCCATATCCCATGTTTCTGTACTGCGGATATATCCATATTGCCAAATCGGGACATATTTTATCCAAGCCTAATCTCAAAGTACCGACCTTTTCATTTCTCCGCTTATCTATAACCGTCACCCAAAAACGAAACTTTTCAATATCGAACTTTATAAACTCATCAAAAGAATCAGTAAATACTATGTTGTAGCCATGCTGAGTATCTATATCGTTCCAGCATTCATACATATCAATATCATCATCGTGGGTGTATTGAGTTAAGGCGATATCGTCATCTTCAAATAATATCATTTCCTCTCCGTGACTGCTCCGATTTGTTTGATTAACTATAAAAAGATTGTATAATATAAATTGTGACTTTTTCAAGTGTTTTTTTCTTTGCGTTATTTATAGAAACGATGAGAAGCTTTTTCACTTCGACACAGTGTTCAATTGCCGATTATCGTCGACAGACATACCGCTTCCGATAAGTTGATTTGTCATCACCGCTTCTCGCTTTGCGGTCTTTACGGTAATACAAACTCTGATAATTTCCGGCGCAAACGTCTTGGTTCGCAATCGCCGGAAGAATCTCCATATCGGGATATCGGATTTATAACTATACTTTTTTCATCCGTTCTTCATAAGTTTATGCAGGCATTGATAATTTCCCGTCCCTTTATTTCGATCCGTATTTTTGTCCGCATCCCCTCATGAATGTAAACGACGGCATTTGTAATTATTTAAATTTAGTCCCACATTTAAATTGATATTTTATGATGGTTATTGACACTCGATAACCGTATTTATGCCGTGTTGAATCAAAAAAATAATGGCAAAACAACAGAAAAAGACCTTAAAATCGCTCATTTATAGAGGATTTTAAGGTTTTTTTCTTGGTGGGAGAAGGTGGATTCGGACCACCGAAGTCACTGACAACAGATTTACAGTCTGCCCCCTTTGGCCGCTCGGGAATTCTCCCATATAATATTCTGCAGTTGTTGATCGCGCATTTGCGCTGGAGCTGGTGATTGGAGTCGAACCAACAACCTGCTGATTACAAATCAGCTGCTCTGCCATTGAGCCACACCAGCGTTTAATGTGTACGCTGTCCCGTTCTGCAACGTTCTTAATTATAACATAACCGCATGGATTTGTCAAGATTTAATTTGAAATTTATCATTTTATATGATCCACATATGATAATGTCTTAACATACCACAAATGAAAATGTCTCAAAA
>CAZVPD010000005.1:39972-55989 GCA_964628455.1 uncultured Lachnospiraceae bacterium | reverse complement strand
CGGGGGACGGTTTAACGTCCCGGGGGACGGTTTTTTCCACGGGTTGGTTTTCAGCCAGGCCGGACCGTTTCGGGAGGCGCGAACAGCATTCCGCCCCGCCCCGCTTCGGCCGGCAGCAGGTCTTCACGGTAACACGCGGTCATCGCCTCGTAAAGTCCGGGGACCGTGACCGTATCGCTGCTGCCGGCCGATTTCAGCCGGTCCGGAACATCCCGTATCCCTGTTTTCTGCACGGCCGCAACGACCGCGGCATGCGGCACGGCGGTCTTTGCGGTACAGGGCAGATACGGTTCCGCAGCCGTGATATTTTTTACGGCAAGGCGTATTTTCAGCGAACTGTCTTCATAAGGATCGCCGTAGAGGATGACCCGTCCGTCATCGAGTGTTCCGGCGATCGTCTTTCCGCCGGTGTTGTCTTCGTTGAACGTCACCGTTCCGTTTTCGAACCGATAAACGAAAGACGGGTTATATACGCGGTCCGTGCAGTGAGACGCGAAAAACAGGGCTTCGGCGCCGCTTCCGAAACGGCAGCGGATCGCGGCGCTGTCGAAATTCTCGATATCGTTGGCGCGTGAAAGCTGAGCCGTGACGCTTTCCGGCATCAGAGCGGTATCAAAACGATCTCCGAGGACATAGAGCATATTGTGCAGATAATGCGCAGCTGCGTTGTTGACCACGCTGTCCATGACGGGCGTCCCGTCGGGATCGTATTTGCGGCCGGCCCAGCCGCTTCCCCTTTTGAAATAGCTCACGGGACGCGGCCAGAGCACCAGCGTTTTCAGCCGGACCGGCTTTCCCCATACTCCCGCGAGGATATCGGCTTTGAGATCCGTGACGGCTTTGCTGTAGGACCACTGATACCCGGACATGACGAATTTCCCGTTTTTAAGCGCAAGTTCTTCGATGACGCCGCCGTCCCGGTAATCCCCGCTGAGCGGTTTTTCACAGAGCACGCTGCTGCCGTGACTCAGCGCCTCCAGCGTCTGGCGCGTGTGAAACGCAATAGGGGATGCGATCATCGTCAGAGAGGCCTGCCCGCCTTCATTCCAGAACCGCGAAGCGGAATCATAAAGAGGGATCCCCTCTTCTTTTATTTCGGCGAGTTTTTCGCAGGAATCCGGATAAGGGTCGGCCATACCCGCTATAACGATCTCCCCGTCTTTCCGCATCCGGAGCAGCGTTTCCGCGTAAAGCGTTCCGTAACCGCCGATCCCCGCAAGAAAAACGCGGGGTGGATTTTTAAGAACCTGTTCCATTGAATCGAGTCCTTTCCGTAAATAAACGGACCTGCCGCCGATTCCGGCTGTTTCCCGCGGCGGCGCTTGACATTCCGTAAAACATGTGCTAACATGCAGAAGTAAAAAAATTTTAACGGGGAGATGAAGATCCGTGAAAAAAATCAGGATCGGCGTATTCGGCGCCTGGCGCGGAAGCAGCTACGTTTCGATCATAAACGGCATGGAGGGTTACGAACTGACAGCCGTGTGCGACAAACGCCGGGACCGGCTGGACGCACTGAAACCGTCCTGCACGGCAGAAGTCCGGTATTTTTCGGATTTCGACGAATTTATCGGGTCCGGGATGGACGCTGTTCTGCTCTGCAACTACTTCAACGAACACACCCCCTTCGCAGTCAAAGCGATGGAAAGGGGCATTCACGTCCTGAGCGAATGCACCGCTTCCTCGACGCTGAAAGAATGCGCCGAACTCTGCCGCGCGGTCGAAAGAACGGGCTGCAAATATATGCTGGGCGAAAATTATCCGTTTACGCGCGCCTGCCTTGATATGGAACGCGTGGTCCGGGAGGGCTCGCTCGGTAAGATCCTGTACGCCGAAGGCGAATACAACCACGGCGGAAGCGAAAGCGACCTGAGGCATCTGACGCCCGAACCTTTTCACTGGCGGGCCTGGATGCCCCGCACCTATTACTGCACGCACGCGCTCGGACCGCTGATGCATATGACCAAGGCGATGCCCGTCACGGTCAACGCGCGCGCCGTTCATTCGGATGTCCTCGAAGGCTACGATTCTTTCCGGCACAACTACGACGCCGGCGCGGTCATGCTCTGCGGGATGGACGACGGTTCGCTTTTCCGTTTTACGGGATGCTCCGCCCTGCCTTCCCCGGGAAGGCACCGCGTCATCGGAGAATACGGAAGCATCGAGACGGGAGGATTCGTCAGCGGCAATCAGGTCCATTACTATCCCTGGACGCTGCCCGAAGGCGAAACGAGGACGAGTTTCGGTTATGAGCCGCAGTGGCCCGAACTCGGCGAAGCGGCGTCGGCAGCCGGGCACGGAGGCGGGGATTTCTGGGTACTGCATCATTTTTATCAATGGATCGCGGAAGACATAAAACCCTTCTTCGACGTCTACAGGGGCACCGCCATGAGCGCAGCCGGAATACTCGGGTGGAGAAGCTGCTTAAACGGCGGCAAAGAGTATAAGATACCCGACTTTTCGGATGAGGCGGCGCGCAAAACGGCGGAATCGGATGATCTGACGCCGTTTCCGGACAGCGGGGGCAAGGGGATCACACTTCCCTGTTCGACCAAAGACGCGAAAGCAAAGGGTTTTGTCACGGAATAAGCAGCCGCTTTATTCCGCGCCGAGGCTCTCGTAAAACTGATCGAGCTTTTTCTGCAGCGCAGGCGCTTTCGCCTCGTAAGTCGACGAAAATTTATCCTTGTAGATACCGCTGTCGAGGACGGCGCCGAAATCGGCTCCCATCAGAATATCGCCGATATCATAACGGATGGACGCCTTGATGACGTTGGCGATTTCGATGGATTTTTCGTCCCGGACTTTTTTCAGCAGAAGCGTCGTGTCGTAAAAAGCCGGCAGCAGCGTGCTGTGGGACATAAATGCCATGTATTCCAGCAGGGCTCCCGTTTTTTCGGGTTCCGTGTTCGTGACCGGAACGGAAAGCAGCGTGTTGTAGACGTCGACCTTGTGCCAGTAGCTTTCCTGCGACTCGTCGAATTTGGGATTCGGCATGATGCCGTAATCGGATTCCATATCGGAAAATTCGAGAGCCCCGTAAAAACCGCCCTGGAAGAACAGGTAATGATCGGTCGTAAACAGCGACCTCGACCACTCGTACACATGCGCGTATCCGTCAAAACTCTTGCAGGTTTTGATCACGGCGTTGTAATCGAGGCAGATCTCCTTATTGTTTAAAAACTCGCCGAGTTTTGCAAGCAGCGCGACGGTCCGTTCGCTGCTGATGGCGGGGGTCAGGGACCCGTCGTCCGCCGTCTTCGTCAGCGTCCCCCCGCTCGCTATGAAGAAATGGATGCCGTTTCCGTTGGACGGGTCTTCATACGTCATCATGCCCCACCGGTCGGACGGCGTGATTTTTCCGTCCCCGTCAAGGTCCGTGGAAACGCCTCTGACGAGTACCGAAAAATTGTCCACGGTCCACCTGTTTTCATCATACAGCGTATACGGATCATCGAGGTTGTAATCCGTTATCAGCTTTTTGTTGAAATAAAGGAACATGGCGCCGTTGAGGTTCAGCATGCTGATATCGCCGGGCATAAAATACAGCTTCCCGGCGATCCGGTATTGCTCCGCGGCGTTTTTATCCCAGTAATCCGCGGTATAGTCGGTATACTTCAGCGTGTTCATATCAAGCAGGTACCTGTCAGCGGCAAGTGTTTTAAGGCTCGTCCTGTGGTCAAAGATCGCATCGAAAGAGTTGTCGCCGGCCGTAATGCTTTTTTTCGCCGCCGACGTCGGGTCGGCCGCATCGATGATCTTTATGACGGCGTTTAATTTTTCCTCCACAGCCCGGTTGCGGTTTATGATCGCGTCGTTTACGACCTCCCCGTCATACTCTTCGCGCCAGACATAGATCTCGGGATAGGCGGCGTCGGACATGGACAGGATCATAAAGGTAAAATCACCGCCCCCGAAGTCCGTACCGCCGATGTCCGGTTCATCCGGCACGGCCGCAGAGGTCGTTTCTTCGGAAACTCCGGCCGTGCTTTCGGAACCTGCCGGATTTTCCTGTTCCGAACAGGCCGCGGTGAAAAGCAGGACAAAAAGCAGGAAAAATACGCCGAATGATCTCAGGTGACGCTTGTTCATTTTCATCCTCCGTATGGTCTGAAGAAAAAAGCGGATGAGTTTGCGGCAGCAGATCTCCGGCATCCTGCCGGTTTACCCGTTCTGCAGCTCCGCAAACGCCGAGTTGAGTTTTTCGATCTTTATCAGCATCGGTTCGTACTGTTTTTCGAGCGTGGAGGCGATCGTATTGTCCGTTTTCCCGAGCGCTTCCCGCAGGGTCCCCGTGACAGTAACGGTGAAATACCCGCTGTAGCAGACGGCGGGATCGATATAGACGCTCTGCGAGACAAGGTTCAGCATTTCGACAGAGTCCGCGTCGTGGACGAATTTGGTCGTGAGCGCGATCTCGTAATAAGCCGGCGTGACGGTCTTGTAGCTTTCGGAAGCCAGCGCTTCGAGGAAGGCGCCCATGATTCCCAGATCCCCGTCGGGAACCGTTGACGGGATCCCGTAAACGATAAACTGATCCTGACAGAGCGTATAATAGTCCGTCTGACTTTCATCGCGTTTGGGCATCGGCAGAATGCCGTAGGAATCGGTCATATTGCGGAAGAGAGGCGTTTCGACGTTGTAAAGCCGTATGTTGGTCATCGCCGTCCCGCCCTCGGTGAATTTTTTATAGACGTCGCCGTCATTGAGCTTGCCGGCCTTTTCCGTATAGGAGCCGTCACCGGCGAACAGCGCGAGGATATGGTCGACAGCCGACGAGAAGACCCCCGCGTCCGTCCTGTATTCGTAGAAATTGTCTTCGGTTTTGACGGCAGTGCGGAGGTCGCACGCGGCCCAGAAACCGTCGGTGAGGGAGGTCGATGTGCCTGTCAGCGTGTAAAAGCCGTAACGGTCGCCGGCATCCTTCACGCTGTCCCCGTTGAGGTCCGAATAGCACTGTGAGGCCAGCCGGTTCTGCTCATCCAGCGTCCAGGTCCCTTTCCGGACCGCTTCATACGGATAGACGATGTTGTGGTCATCGAACATATTCAGGTTGAAGACCGTGACGAACATATAGCGGTAATATCCGAGCGACATGGGACCCGTGCAGAGATACTGTCCGTCCCCGACCGACAGCGACTCGTTGATCCCCTGAGACCAGTAAATACCGTCAAGGTCCAGATATTCGCAGTCAAGCAGGCTGCGCAGATAGCCGGAGAGCGAACTTGCGGACATCCCGAGCGCCCATGCCGCGACGATGTCGTATTCGGCCGACCCGGCCTTGACCGCTTTTTCAAGCAGAACATTCGCCGCGTTCATATCGGCGTCATCCGCGATGGCGCCCGAATTGTCAATGACGATGTTGAGCCTGTCCTCCACCGCGCGTCCGCGCGCATAGACGGCGTCGTTGATCACGTCGCCGTTCATTTCCGCAACGTCGATCTCGTCTGCGTCGAACGTTTCGGTCCGGGACAGGACGGCGATACGCCTGCCCTCAAAATCGAGTACGGCGGGCAGCCGGTCGTAGGACGGCTCCGTATCGGCCTGTGTCTCCGCGGACGCGGTCGTTTCGGACCCAGGATCGTTCTTTTCCCCCGGTTCTCCGGCCGCGCAGGACGCGGTGAGGACAAGACCCGCGGTCAGCAGGACAGCTGTTATAAAAACAAAGGTGTTTTTCATATTTTTCATGTTTTTTCCCCTTTCGGCGCCGGGACCCGGCCGGAAAAACGTGTTTTAAGTTCCGATATGTTTCCTTCACATTCTATCATTTCCGGCCGCATATTACAAGCACATCGCTCAATATTCACGTTTTATTCATATATTAAAAGCTTATTCTTCCGACATTATTGACATCCGGCCGCAGATATGCTATGATAAATAAAAGAAATTCGGGAGGGCCGGATGACAACCAATCATAAAATGCTGTTTTTCTGCCCCGCATGCGGGGACAGACTGAAAAACAAAACCGGGTTCTGCGGCCGGTGCGGATTCGACTTATCATCGGACGCGCCCTTTTCGCGGACGGCTCCCGGGGGGAGCACCGGATGGTCCGAAAGGATCCGCGACCCAAGGTTCGCGGCTTACCGTAAAAACAGCACGATCTATATATGGATATGGACGGGAGCGCTGGCTGTTGCCGTGCCCGCGCTGCTGCTTGCGTCGGGAGAATTCGATTCGCCCGCCCAGGCCCTGACCGTCGGCGGCGTGATCTGCGGCATGTTCCTGCTCATCGGCTTGTTTTCCTCGCTGAAAACCGCCTTCGGCGGCAAGGGATGGGAAGGCGACGTCGTATACAAAGCGATCGCCGACCGCAAAAAAAGCATCAGGGACGACGACGGACAGGTTCAGGAGATCGTCACCGAATACGCCGTGCATGTGAGGACAACGGGCGGAAAGATCATCGTGCTGACGTATGAAAACGACGACACGATGTATAATTATCTGAATGTCGGCGACAGGCTCCGCCGCCACGCGCGCGGAAAAATCAGTTACATCGAAAAATACGACAAATCGCACGATTCCTTCCTGTTCTGCGCGGCGTGCGGCTACAGGTCCGATATCAGGGCGGACTGGTGCCGGGCCTGCGGCTGTCCCCTGCTGAAATAAGATGATCGCATTTTCTTTATAAAAACGACATAATATTACAACATTTTTGTCTGTTTTATGATTAATAAGCCGATATACGCGATTGTTTACACTAAGATTGATATTTTTTCATGATTTATTCATATTTTTTCTATAACATATTATAGTAACAAATATTAACAGGAGGTTTTCTGATGAAAAAATTCTTTTTAGCTTTTACCCTCGCAGCACTGATGATTCTGACCGCGCTTCCGCTTTCCGCACATGACGCCGTCACTTATGCCGAATGGGGCACCCCGGTCATCGACGGAGTCAAAGAGGCAGTCTGGGATACCGCTCAGTCCATCGTCGTTGCAGATGTCTCCGGAGATGATGTGGGCGACCAGACCGCAACGGGTGTCGTATACTCGCTTTGGGACGGCGCTTTCATTTATTTCTACGCCGTCATCGCGGACCCGACCGTTGACGCGGTAATAAGAGACGACGCCTGGAACCAGGACGCCGTGGGCTTTATGCTTGACTTCGCTTACAAGCGCGAACCGGAAGTCAGCTACCGCGACCTCGGCGACGATTCCTACGCCGGCTACGTGAATGTACCCGCAGTCGAAGGAACCAAGAATTATCCCGAAGGACCCACAATCTTCGGCATCCAGAAGTACATCGACGGCACAAAGAGCATGTGCAAGATCACAGCCACCGGTTACGAAGTCGAGATCCAGATCCCGCTCGCGTATAAGACATACAACCCAGGCGATAAGATCGGTTACGAGATGTTCATCAACAACGCCATCGGCAACGGAGACCGCGAAGGCATCGTCAACTGGAAGAATGCGGACGGAGCCAACGGAGTCAACTCCTGGCAGTATGCGAATGACATGGGAACGCTGATCTTCAATGAAAAACCGGCAGAGACCGCCGCTCCCGAAACCGAAGCTCCGGCCGCCGAAGCAGCCGCCGAAGAAGCAGCTCCCGTCACCACCGCCGCAGCGCAGACAGCCGACACCGCCGTTCTTTCGGCAGCCGTTCTCGCAGCCGCGTGCCTCGGAATCCTCGCCGTTTCGAAGAAGAAATCCAGATAATTTTAACCTCAACTAAAAAAGGAAAAGGAGCTGCGGTTCCTTTTCCTTTTTTCTTTATACATATCGAAACGGTTATTCCGAATCCTCGGGCGCTTCGGTTTCTTGCGCCGCTGCCGGGGGAGGGGCGTCGGGCCAGTGAGCCGTGCAGTAGCAGTTGTATTGTTTTTCGGGACCGCTGGTGCCGACATATGTCCCTGCGGGGACCGCGTTGATGAAAAACGGATCTGTTTCGGACGAACCGGGCTGAATGCCGGCGGGAAGTTCGCGGTATACAAACTGAGCGTCGGTCACGACGACGCCGGGAACGGGAAATTTGCGGGTCGTCACTTTGATCAGGCCGACTTTCCGGATGTTTTCGGCGGGGCAGCCCGGACCCGCGACGCATTTTGTGACCCTGTCGTAATCCACAAGCACATGGCAGTCGCAGGTTTCCGACGGCATGTTGTCCGCGGTGAAATATCCTGTTTCCTCGCGGTCTCCGCGCGGGTCCGCACGGCAGGCGTCCGTCATCAGCTTGCCCGAATCCATGCAGTAAGACGCGGCGATCACGCCGTTTGCCGTCACAAAGGATCTGACCCCGTACCCGCTTTCGGTTGCTTCCGCGATGATTTTTTCATGCAGGACGGTCATGACGTCGTCCCATATCTTCAGGGCGGGGCTCTCTTTGAAGCTGCTCAGGCTCCGGGGCATATCGTAGCCGAACCAGACGCCCCCCGTAAGGTACGGCGTATAACCGATGAACCAGCGGTCGTTGTCTTTGGTCGTCGTACCGGTCTTTCCGGCGACATTGACCATGCTGTCCACTGTAATGGCGGCAGCGGTTCCGCTTCGGACGACGCTTTCCATCATTTTCGTCATAATGGATGCGCTCTGCCCGCTGATCACGACCTCGGACTCCGCCCGGTTGTCCAGAATGACGTTGTCGTCCCCGTCGAGTATCTGCAAAACGATGCGCGGTTTGTTGTAAACGCCGTTGTTGGGAAAGATCTGATAACCCGCGGTCATTTCGAGCACCGTCAGCCCGTAGTTCATACCGCCGAGTCCGAGCGCGGAATAATCCATATCGGTGATCGCGGTTCCGCCCGTCAGCTCGCGGTATTCGATCAGGCTCTTCATATGCAGTTTGTTCTTTAAAAAATCAAACGATGTTTCAAGCGTCAGCTTTTCCAGGACTTTGAGCGAAACCGTGTTCACCGAACGGCGGACAGCCTCTCCCACGGTCGTCAGCCCGTTGTACACATCCGGGAAATTGCTCGGATAGCCGTGCTCGTTCGAATATCCGACGAGTTTGCCGGCTTCGTAAACCGGGTCACCGAAGTTGACCGGCGTGTCGTCGAAAACCGTGGCGTAGTTGATGAGACCGTTTTCGAGCGCCGGAGCGTACACCGAAAGGGGCTTGATCGATGAACCCGGCGAGCGGACGGTCTGGGTCGCGTAATTCTGGACGCGGTTCCCTTCCTTTATCCCCCGTCCTCCGGCGATCCCGAGCACGTCGCCTGTCCTGTGGTCGATGATGACCATCGAAGCCTGAGGCTGAATGGGAGAGGTGTCGACCGCTTCGAAATTGGAACTGTCGGCAAAATATTCATCCAGCAGATCCTGGATATCGGGGTCCATCGCCGTGATGATCTTATATCCCGCCGTATAGATAAGCCTTGAAGCGACCTCGCGCGAGTACCCGTTTTGCGCGATCAGCAGGTCGATGGCCTCGTTGATCACGGCGTCGGTATACCAGGTCTTGACCGAAGCGGTCGACGGATTGTCAAGATCGCTCTGCACGTTGAGGACCAGTTCTTTTCCGTATGCACCGTCGAATTCGCTCTGCGTGATGTAGCTCTGATCGAACATTTCGGATAAAATCAAGTCGCGCCGGAGTTTGTTGTTGTCCGGATTCTGTATCGGGTCCCATTTTGTCGGCGCCTGCGTGATGGCCGCGATCGCCGCGCATTCGATCAGCGTCAGATCGCTGACGTCTTTGCCGAAATAGGTATACGCCGCCGCCTGCACGCCGTAGCAGCCCTGCGACAAATTGATCAGGTTGAGATACATCTCCAGGATCTCGGTTTTGTCTTTCTGCTCGCTGAGTTTAATGGCGCGCATGATCTCCTGGATCTTGCGTGGTACGGTGACCTCACCGTCCCCGGTCACGTTTTTGATCAGCTGCTGGGTAATGGTTGAGGCGCCGTAGGAATTGATGCCTTTAAAGAAATAGGTATACGCCGCCGACGCGCTGCGCAGAAGGTCGACGCCGTTGTGATCCCAGTACCGCTTATCCTCAATGGCGACAAACGCGTTCCGCAGATTTTTCGGAATGCTCTGATAGGACGCCCACATCCGGTTCTCCGCTCCGTAAAGGCGCTGGTCTTCCAGTTCGACCGGAACGCCGTCGCCGGTTTCGCGGTCTTTCCAGTCCATATAATAAATTTTTGTCGTCATATTCTGGCCCGTGTTGATCATGTCGAATTCCGCGATGTCCGTATCGATATAGTTGAGCACATAATAAACGAACGCGCTGCCCACGACCATGCCCGTTATGAGGCAGATCAGGAAAACGGTGATCAGAACATTCAGCAAATATGTAAAAAATCTCAGGAGGATCCGGGCGATGACCGCGGCCGGACTGATCTTTTTTTTCTTTCTGTAGGACCTCGGCATCGGATAGCCGCTTCTTCCGTTCATCGGAGCATCTCCTCAAAGTATTATCAAAACTGCCGGACAAGCAAATTATATTCCTTTTCATTATCCGTGTCAACATATGAGATTTAAATTCTTATTATACAGACATCCTGTTAACACCGAATGAATAAAAAACGAAAATAATTGCCGGAACTATTGCTAAATATCCGTTCCGGACTTATAATAGATGCATCCGTCTTAATCACATTCAAAAATTCAAAAAATCATGCCGGCGGTTTCTGCCGGGAAGACATTTCCGGAGGTATTATGTTCATCAGAAGAGTCCTTATCCTGCTCATGTCCGCGCTTGTCCTGCTCCCCGTTTTTCTTTCCTGTTCGGAACCTGCCGATACAGCAGCCGAAACCACATCCGGGAGCACCGAGACGGCAGCCGAAACGACCGAACTGCACTACGCGGCCGGATATCTGCCCGATACCGATCTCGGCGGCTACGAATTCCGCATCGTAACCGTGGAAAAAGATGTTTATTCCCTGACGCTTGCCGCCGACGCGGCCGAAGAGAACGGCGAGGTCATCAACGACGCCATCTACAAGCGGAACCGAATCATCGAGGACCGGTACAATATGAAATTCAAGGAGATCGACGTCGCAGCCTACGACGCCCTGACCTCCAATTTCAAAAAGTCGGTCACCTCTGCCTCGGACGACTTTGACCTGAACCTCATGATCTGCCGGGACGCGTTTTCGACGGCGCTGGAGGGAATGGTGCTTTCGGTCCTCGACCTGCCTTATGTCGACCTTTCGCAGCCGTGGTACGCGCAGGACGTCAACAACGCCCTTTCCATCGGGAACAAATTCTTCTTTGCCTACAGCGACGAATGCCTGAATATGTTCGAGCAGTCCCTCTGCATCGTCTACAACAAGCAGCTTGTCGAGGATTACAATTACGAGGACATCTATAAAACGGTGTATGACGGCAAATGGACCGTCGACGCGTTCTTCACCCTGGCGCAGGGAGCCGTCAGCGACCTGAACGGTGACGGGAAGATGACCGACACCGACCTGTTCGGGGTGGTCTCCGAAGGCGACATGTTCTATCCGTCCTTCTGGGTCGGGTCCGATTTCAAGACGATCATGAAGGACGCCGACGACTTGCCCTATTTCAACGGTCTGGGCAATGCGAAATTCGACGACATCCTGGACAAAGTGTATAATTACGTCTGGGGCGGCGACAAGATCTATTTCGAAGCCTTCAAAGACAAGTTCGAGAACTTCCCGAATACGGGAGGGGAGGATCTGCGCCGCGCCGCGTCCTCGCTTTTCGCCGCGGGCAACGCCCTGTTCAAAGTCACCATCATCGGTCATCTTTCCCTGCTGCGGGATATGAAGAGCGATTTCGGCGTCGTGCCGATCCCGAAATACGACGACGCGCAGGAAAAATACGTCACGCGCGTGATCGACGGCTGGATCAACTGCGTTCCCGTCACCTGCACGGATCTTGAGAGAACGAGCATCATCGTCGAATCCCTTGCGGTCGAATCGAAGAACTATACCGTCCCCGCCTATTACGACGTCGCACTGAAATACAAGTATTCGCGCGACGAGGATACCGTTTCCATGCTCGATGTCATCTACAACTCCCGCACGATGGACCTCGGCGACACGGTCTGGATGGTTCCGGTCCGGGTCATCTACACGGACCTGTTCATGGCCGGCAAAAACACCTTCGCTTCGGCGACGGAGAAAAAGCTTAAAACGGTCCAGTCCACGATCGACAAGGCGACCGAAGCGTTCCGGGAAATGGAATAACAGCTGTCCGGAATTAAATCAACCGAAAAGGATTGGGTGAAATTATGCGTACCCGCAAACGTTTTTATTTGATGATCCCGGCATTTCTGATCATGCTCCAGGCTGCACTCGCGGCCTGCGCAGCCCCCGCCGCGGAATCTTCCGAAACGACCGCGCAGACCGTGACCGAGGAGGTTACCCTGAGCGAGGAGGATAAAGCCTATTCCGCCCTTCCGGCAGCCGATTACGGCGGATACGAATTCACCATCCTTCAGTATCTCGAAACGGCGGCCTCCACCACAACGGTCTGCGTCGAAGAACTCAACGGCGAGACGCTCAACGACGTCATCTACAACCGGACGCAGACGGTCAACGACCGGCTCAACACCATGATCAAAATCAACCTCGAAACGGTGGACAACGTCAACAAACTGGTTAAAAACGCGGTCAGCGCGGGAGATGACATCTACGATGTCATCTGGCAGCATTCGAGCAATATGATCTCGAACATGCTCGCCAACCGGTTCCTTATGAACATGGACACGATCGAGTCCTTCGACTTCGGCAATCCCTGGTGGAACAAGTCCGCCATAGACGCCGTTTCAATCGGACCGGGCATTTATCTGGCCTTCGGCGACATCAGCTTTTACCTGTATGACTTTCACAGCATTCTGGCCTTCAACAGCAAGATCGCCGGGGACTACACGATCGCCGACCCGTATGACACCGTAAACGCCGGAAAATGGACGATGGATAAATTCAAGGAAACGATCAGGCAGGTTTCCGCCGACCTCAACGGAGACGGGCAGATCAAGCCGGATGCCGACCTGATGGGATTTACGGGAAGGCCCGATTCGACCATCTACGGTTTCCTGCATGCGGCGGACGTTTCGCTGTTTGAGAAAGACGAAGACAATTATATCGTTTTCAACGGCATCAGCCAGGAGTATTACGACGTACTCAGCAGCTATTCGGAAGTCCTCGGCGACAAAACGCTGGCTTACAACAATTTCGACGAGAAATTCATCTCCAACTTCCCCACCGACCGGTTCCTGTTCACCTCCTGCGGCGTGGGCGAACTGAGCGCGCTGCGCGACATGGAGAGCAGCTACGGCATCATCCCCTTCCCGAAACGCGACGAAGCGCAGGAAAACTACATCTCGTTCGTAACCGACCAGATCCAGCCGATGGGCGTTCCGGTCACCGCGTCCGACCCGGACAGGACGGGAACGGTCCTCGAAAACCTTGCCGCAGAGTCGGGAAGGCAGGCGCGCAGTGTATACTTTGACGTGCTGCTCAATTACAAGTATGTGCGCGATGAGATCTCCATCGAAATGCTGCGGCTTATCTACGGTTCGGAGACGCGCTTCGAGATTGAAAACATGTACAGATGGGGCAATGTCGCCTCGAAAGTCGTCTCCTCCCTCAGCGGTTCGGCGGCAAACTTTATTTCCGACGCGGAGAAACTCACCCCCGCCCTGATCACCGCCATCGAAAAAACCAACGAATACCTCAGTCCCGAAGCGTAAAAAGGCGATAAAGCAAAGCTCCGCGGGCGTTCAATCCCGGAGCTTTTGCTTTGCGTGAAAAAACAACTCAGAATGCGCGGGTTGGCTTAAGCAGTCCGTCCCGCAGCATATTCGGTATAATAAAACAGGAAAGGTGCTAATCGGTCATGTCATCTCGTAAATACGGATTTTTTCTCAACGGCAATTACAACCCGATCGCCCGGGAGGAAGCTTTTTCCGTTCTTTCCGAACTCGGCTACAGTTATGCCGAGATCGCATGGAGTCCCGGTCCGGGTAAAGGATCGGATCTGATCAAAAGCGTAAAAAGCGCAGCAGGAGCGGGTCTCGGAATCTCGGAGGCGGTGGTCCAGCTCGATTATGTCGTGAAAGACGCCGCGGTCCGGGAAATGAATATCGCGGACACGCTGACCGCCATAGACGCGGCAGCCGAAGCGGGGATCTCAACGGTCAACCTCTTCACGGGACCGATCCCGTGGGGCGAATCGCCGGTCACGGCGGGACGGGACATATCCGAAGGCGACGCATGGGGCATCGTCGTCGACGCCTTCGGGCGCTTCGTGCCGGCAGCGGAAAAAGCGGGCGTCCATCTCGCGCTCGAAAACGTATGGGGACACCTCTGCCGCGATTTTTTCACCGCGCAGTACCTTGTGAACCGCTTCGGCAGCCCGAATCTGGGGGTGAATTTCGACCCTTCGCACGACCGTCTCGCAGGCCTGACCGACATGCGTTTTCTGATCAACGGCTGGGGGAAGGACCGCATAAAACACATCCACCTCAAGGACGCGGCCGGCATACAGGAGAACGGCCGTTTCATCTTTCCGATGCCCGGCGAAGGCCTGGTCGACTGGGACGGCGTCAGGGCTGGTCTGGACGACATCGGCTACGACGGCCCGCTTTCGGTCGAATGGGAATCGGCCGCGAACCGTGTGTATTTCGACGGGGATTTCCGTCAGACCGCCGCCGCGGCCATCAGAGCCGCGAAGAAACTGCTCGGATAAATCCGATAAAACAGAAAGAAAAAAAAAGAAAGAAGAAAGAAGAAAGAAGAAAGAAGCAATGAAAAAGTATAAAACGCTCGTTGTCGGCTGCGGGGCTATCTCCGGCGAATGGTTTCCCGTATTGAGGGACAGGGAGGACTGCATCCTCATCGGCGCCGCCGATATCGTACCCGAAGCCGCCCGGAACCGCATCGCCTCCTACGGCATCGAATGTCCGGTATACGGGGATTTCGACAGCGCCATGGCCGCCGGAAAGCCCGATATCGTCGTCGACCTGACCTTCGCGACCTGCCATCACGACATAACCGTGAAAGCCCTGCGCGCGGGCTGTGACGTTTTCGGAGAAAAACCCATGGCAATGACGCGCGCCGAAGCGCAGGATATGCTCGCGGCCGTCAGGGAAACCGGACGCGTCTACAATGTCATGCAGAACCGCCGCTTCCTCGCCGGAATCCGGGGCATGCGCGAAGCCGTGCGTTCCGGCCTGCTCGGGGACATCTGGATGACATGCTGCGAAATCTACGTGAACGCCGACCTCGCCAGCATCAGGAACACGCTGCCCTATCCGATGCTTCAGGATCAGGCCATCCATTCCTTTGACTCGGCCCGCTTCATTCTGGGCGCGGATGCGAAGAACGTCTATGCCCACAGCTATAACCCGCCGGGCTCGCACTACAACGGCGACAGCTCGGGAGCCTGTATCTTCGAGATGACGGACGGTTCGACGCTGGTCTACAACGCCGTCATGGACACGAACTGCTTCAAGACCGCGTGGCATTCGCAGTGGAGGGTGATCGGCAGCAAAGGGACGGCGATGTGGAACGGCTTTGACGAAAAGGCGCATGCCGAGATCATTCAGCCGGACGGCACGCATGTCCTGACCGATCTCGAGCCGGAGAAGGGCTGGAAAGGTATCCCGTGGCACGCCGGAGTCATCGACGAAATGTTCAGCGACCTGAAAGCAGGACGCGAATCCGAAAGCAGCTGCTTTTACAACTACGGCAGCATGGCGATGGAATTCTCGGCTCTGGAGAGCATAAAGCAAAAAGGCAAAGTGAACGTCGAATAAAAACGGGGGAGACCGCCGGCGGATGTTTTCGGACTGCCGCCGGCCCGTCGAAATCCTTAATATACAAACAGATATCCGAAAGGAAGAAAACAATATGCCTGTCATTCTGGCCGAAGGGCACCGCGGCTTCTGCGCGCGCTATCCCGAGAACACGCTCCCGTCCTTCCGCGCCGCCGTCGAACTCGGTGTGGACGCGATCGAATTCGACGTGTGGCTCTCCTCCGACAAGATCCCCGTCATCATGCACGACGGCCATGTCCGGCGCACGACCGGCGGCGAAGGCCATCTGCGGGACCTTACGCTCGGACAGATCAGACAGCTCGATGCCCGGT
>CAZVPD010000005.1:29460-39962 GCA_964628455.1 uncultured Lachnospiraceae bacterium | reverse complement strand
ACGCTCATGATCGGCGTTGAAGCGGATCGCCTTGACGAAACGCTTGAAATCATCTGCGCAGACAGACGCATCAGCCCGGGCGTCGAGATCAAGGAGTATACCGAACAAACAGCCGATCTCACGGTCGCCGCCCTGAAGAACTTCGCCTGCCTCGACCGCTGCTTCTTCTACTGCTTCAACGCCCGGATCATAAAGTATCTCAAAAAGAAATACGGCGTGCTGACCATGGGGTATCCGAAGCAGCAGATGAGCGAATTCGGGGAAGACAGCTACGATTATTACGACGAGGCCGGCATTTCCATGGGGATCCTGACACCCGAACTCTGCGAAGAGTTCAGGCAGAGGAACAAGCCTCTGCACATCTACTGCTGCGACAATGACGAAACCGTTTATACCGCCCTCGAGCAGTCTCCGAAGCTGATCACGGCGAACGACCCCGTTCCGCTGATGCGCATCCTGAGGGAAAAGGGAATTCATGCTGCGCATGAATTCCCGGCATGAATTCCCGGCATGAATTCCCGGCATGAATTCCCGGCATGAATTCCCGGTATGAATTCCCGATATGAACGCACAAAACCGGTGCGACAGAAAGCGAACAAACCATGATGAAGGAATATAAAAGCACGCATCGGATCAGCGGGACGCTGCACGGTTCTTTCGGCGAATATTTCGGCCGCGTCATCTACGACGGGATATGGGTCGGGCGCGGCAGTTCCGTGCCGAATACGGACGGGATACGGAACGACGTGACGGAGGGATGCCGCGAGGCGGGTCTGCAGGCGTTCCGATGGCCCGGGGGCTGCTGCGCCGACCACTACCACTGGCAGGACGGCATCGGCGGAAAACGTTATGACCGCCTGCATTTTGTCGCGGAGAAAGAGCCCCGCGACTGGTGCAACGACTTCGGCACCGATGAGTTCGTCTCTTTCTGCCGGAAAACGGGCATGGAGCCCGTCATCACCGCGAATGCCGCCTCGGGCTCCCCGGAGGAGTTCATGAGCTGGTTTGAATACTGCAACGGCGGAGTCAACACGAGGTATGGTTCCCTGCGCGCCGAGAACGGCCACCCCGAGCCGTACAGCGTGACGACATGGGGGATAGGCAACACCGACGAGAACGCCTGGCACAGGGTGAAGCAGAGCTCATGCGACTGGAAACCGTATGCCCTCGACTATCTCCGGTTCGAAACATGTCTTGTCAACCGCAGGCAGATGTATCCCGGTCTGAAATTCGTCGGGCTCGGGATGAGCATACGCCACGGCCTTTCCGGCTGGACGGAGGGATTTCTCGACTACGTGACCGACGATAAACGCAAACCCGGTCCGGAACTGCTGTCCGTCCATCATTATCTCGGAGGCATGAAGAACAGGCTTTGCGGCGATGCCGTGGACTACACGGATGACGAGTATGAGTTCACACTCGATTCGCTCGAGCGCTACAGCGCCGATATCGGCACGCACCGCCGGATCATTGCGGAACACACCAATCCCGCGTTCCCCACGGCGATATCGTTTGACGAGTGGGGGCTGTGGCACCCCGAAGCCTCGATGAAAAACGACCAGAACCAGCGCCAGACCATGCGCGACGCCGTGTTTTCCGCGCTCGCGCTGCATATTTTCTACAGAAACTCGGATATCGTCCGGTATGCCATGGAAACGCAGATCTCGAACCTGCTTCACAGCCTGTTCGAGACAAGAGGAGCGGATTTTTACAAAACGCCGGTTTTCTATGTGTTCAAGCTTTATAAAGAGCACCTCGGTCAGTACCTTTGGGAGATTTCGTCCTCTCCCCGCGGAGGAAAAGGAGAAATGCTGGTCAGCGTAAGTCCCGATTACCGGCGCGCGACCGTTACGCTCGTCAACCGGGACCTGTACCGGGAAGCGGCTTTCGACAGGCCGGACGAACTTACGGGTTATACGTCCGTCCGAAGCGATCTCCTCACATCGGCGGATGTCCGCGGCGTCAACAGCTTTGACGACCCTTTCGTCATCGCCGACCGCCCCTTCGGCGCGTTCGGCACCGAAGTCATCCTTCCGCCGTATTCGGTCGTCCGGTTTGTGCTGGAAAAATAACCCGCGCGGGGACCCGCCCAGCCGGAAATAACCGTTTGATGTCCTCGAAAAGCCCGGGTTATTTGCTGCCGACATAAAAACACCAAAAGGACAGCGGAGTTTGATCCCGCCGTCCTTTTGCCGTTATACTCGGCTAACCGAGGTAAGCCGATAAAGACGACCTTTGCCTGAGATATTCCTGCATCTCTTTTCTGCCGCCTTCGGGATCGGCCGGAGCCGATTTGCATACCCGGGCCCCGTCATCCAGATACGGCTGCGTCCCGCTCTCAAACAGCACGGTCCGGAACAGAAATTCCTTATGTCCGGCGATCGGATCGCGGTATCCGGGATCCTCCGCCAGGTCCCGCAATTCATACGGGTCCTCCTGCAGGTCGAAGAATTTCATCCTGTCCGCACCGGAGATCATCAGCTTATACCGCTCCGACCTCACCATGTATTCGCACACGGCGCGGCCGTCCGCAAAACCCGTCTGTTCGCAGAGGATCCTGTCCCTTTGCACTGTTTTATCCGTCAGTCCGTATCCGCTCATCTGTGCGGGCACCGGGACACCGCAAGTTCCGAGGATCGTCCCGGCCAGATCGATATTGCTCGAAAGCCTCCGGTCGGTCATGCGGCCGGCGGCATGAGGATATTTTACGATCAGGGGGATCCTGACAAGCGGATCATACATGAAATTTCCCTTTAAAACCATGTGATGAAAGCCCATATAGTCGCCGTGGTCGCTCGTGTAGATGATCAGCGTGTCGTCGTAAAGGTTTTTTTCGCGGAGCCTGCGGATGATCCTGCCCACATTGTCGTCGATCTGCGTGACCGTGGCGTAGTAATTCGCCATGACCGCCTTTAGCCGGTCCGGCGTAAGCGTTTTGTTGTCGAAATATCCCCTGCTGTTCAGATAGTCCCCGAGAACGACATCCGGAGTATATCCCGGCAGAAGTTCGATCGAATCCGGGTCGTACATCCCGCTGTACGGAGCAGGAGGGTCAAACGGGTGGTGCGGTTTCACATAGCCGACCATCAGCAGACTGCATCCGGTTTCCTCCCATTCGCCGATCGATTGCAGAGCCTGTTCCGTGATCCACGTTGTGGAATGATGTTTTTCATCCAGGTCGGATTCAAGCGCGCCGAAGCTGTCCCAATATTCCCGCGGCGCATGCTCCCTGTATTCCCGGCGCTGGTCCATGAGGTCGATGTCATCGATCAGCCCCTCCTCCCTGAGATAACGGTGGTAATCATCGTCGAACCTGCCCGGCCCGTCCTGTTCGCAGAGCAGCATCCTGTCGAAGCCGACATCCAGATAGGTCGGCGTAAAGTGCATTTTCCCGACTGCCGTTGTCCGATAACCGCTGTCACGCAGGACGGACGGGAAAGTGGCGATTCCGCCGGCAAGCGTGCAGTGGTTGTTCCATCCCCGGTGCTGATGGACATACAGGCCGGACAGGAAGGAATACCTCGACGGCGTGCACACGGGATAGGCGCAGAAATGATTTTCATACAGGATCCCGTCTTCAGCCAGCCGGTCGATATTCGGCGTTTTGATTTGAGGATTTCCGTAAGCCCCGAGGCAGTCGCAGCGATGCTGGTCCGCATGGATGATCAGTACATTCGGTTTTTTCAATGGGTCCGTCTCCTCCGCATTATTTTTTCTGTCTGCCGGAAACCGGCTGTAAAACAAGTCCGGGCGGCAGGATCTCCCCTTCGCGTGCATTCAAAAGACAGCGAGAAACGCTGTATCACAGGAGAAAGAAGCCGCATATAAAACATTCTATCAGCCGGATCCCCTTCTGTCAAGTGTTTTGCACGTCCGTATGCTTTCGGCTTTACGGCTGTCGGAGGAGCGGTCCCGGACGGGAACCGCAGATATGCCGCCATGCGGGATGTCGTCAGGTCCGGTCCGGGCCCCGGAAATCCCGTCATCAATAAACCCGGACCGATACGGACCGTACCGTCAGAAGATCCGGCGTACCGGCAGCCGATGTATCTCCCTCTGACGGATGCCGTAAAAAAATCGTTGCTTTCTGACGGTATCCGTGTTATAATCCGGAAAAACGGAGGAAATTCTATGCCGTTGAATTACTGCATCATATCCCATACGCACTGGGACCGTGAATGGTACGCGCCCCTGGAGAATTTCAGGCTCAGGCTTGCCGACCTGACGGACAACCTGCTTGAGATCCTGGAAAAAGAACCGGAGTACCGTTTTCACCTGGACGCGCAGACGATCATGCTAGAGGATTATCTGCTTGCGCGGCCTTCGAAAAAGCCGCTGCTCGAAAAATATGTGCGCGAGGGACGGATCCTCGTCGGTCCGTGGTATGTTCAGAACGATTTTTATCTGACAAGCGGAGAGGCCACCGTCCGCAACCTGATCATCGGGCGCAGGATCGCCGAAGAGTTCGGCGCGAACATGCCCGTCGGATACGCCGCGGACCAGTTCGGACTCATCCCGCAGCTGCCGCAGATTTTGGTCCGCTTCGGCTACGACAACTGCATTTTCGGGCGGGGATACGCTTTCGGAGACATCAGGCCGCTTGAGTTTTACTGGAAAAGCGGGGACGGGTCGGCCGTGCTCTGCGAACACATGGCCTACTGGTACAACAACGCGCAGCGCTTTTCGGAAAACACCGGAGAATCGCTCAATATCCTGTCGAATATGAGGCGGCACATGTCCCCCCGCGCGCTGACCTCCAACCTTCTGATGATGAACGGCGTCGACCACCTTGAGGCGCAGGAAAACCTGATGCCCATCATAAGCGCCATGCAGGCAGGGCTTGACGGAGGGGACAGGGTCTTTCAGGACACCCTTCCCGAATTCCTCGGCCGAGTGAAAGCCGAACTCGCGGAGAAAGGCATCGTTCCAGAGACTTATACGGGGGAAATGCGCAACGGCGGTTCGGGAAACGTGCTGACGGGCACGCTGAGCTCGCGCGTATACCTCAAGCAGCAGAACAGTTCGTGTCAGGCGCTGCTCGAAAAAAGACTTGAGCCGCTGTATGCCTTCCTCGCGATACTCGGTATCGGGGAGTTCCCTTCCGAATACTGCACGTACCTCTGGAAGCTGCTCATCGAAAACCATCCCCATGATTCCATCTGCGGCTGCAGCGTCGACGCGGTTCACGAACACATGACCGACCGCTTTAAGCGCGTCGCCGAAGCCGGGACCGACCTTGTCTGCCGCGCCGCCGAACTGCTCGGAAATTATACCGACAGGACAGGGGTCGGCGATGACGGGTACATCATCACCGCGGTCAATTCGACCCAGTCGGATTACGGCGGACCCCTCGACGCCGTGATCGAAATACCCGCCGAAGAGAACATCGAAAACATAGCGATATCCGGCTCCGGCGGACAAGAGATCCCGTTTGTCGTGACGGGGCAGCGCATAAAAGAAAAGAGGATTTTGAGCCCGATCAATCTCCCGGGCGGAAAGACCGTCCGTGAATTCTGCGTGACCATGGAAAGCGGCCTGCTGCCGGGCATGTCCCACCGCAGCTTCATCGTTTCCCCCGCCCCGGGCAAAGCGCAGACAGCCTCCCCTGCCGCCTGCAGACCCGATTTCCTGGAGAACGAATATATGTCGGCCGTCATACATCCCAACGGCACGATAAGCGTCGCCGACAAAGCGACAGGCGCCTTCTATCCGGACATGCTGCTGCTCGAAGATACGGCGGACCACGGCGACTCCTATTTATACCGCCGCGCGGAGGGAACGCCGGCGCTCACTTCCGCCGCTTCGTCCGCTTCGGCCGAGGTGACCGCCGAAAACGGCCTTGTTTCATCCCGCAGGGTCCGGTATGACATGGACCTGACGCGCGGACATCCCGCCGTAATGCCGGTCTCTGTCACGCTGACGCTGAAGCGCGGGGTTCCGTATCTCTTTGTTTCGGTCACGGTGGCCAATACCGAAAAGAACCACCGCCTCAGGGTCCTGATGCCGACGGGGATCAGGACCGAAGTCAATTGTTCCGGCGCGCCGTACGACTGCATCGTCCGCAGAAAAGTCAGCGGATTCCCGGACGACGAGACCCATCCGAACACCGATTTTGTCTGCGCGGAAGACGGGGAGCGCGGAATCGCCTTCTTTGTGAAAGGCCTTTACGAATACGAAAACCTGACGGACGGAAACAACACGATCGCCTTTACGCTGCTGAGATGCACGGGACGCATCTCCGGCCCGCCGGAATCCGAACAGGATATGGATGAAAAATGGCTCACACCCGGCAACCAGTGCCCAGGCGAACACACGTTCGAGCTTGCCGTCTGCCCCTTCGCGGGCGAACTCACCGGCGCGGGCATTCCCGCCCTGTCGCAGCAGCACCTGACGCCGCCCTGCACATACACGCAGCCCTGCGACCGGAAAAAGTTCGTAGGAGGACGTCCGTTCGTCCAGGGGACCGGGCTTCCGGGCCTTTACTACCGCGGGCTTGCCCGTCCGGAGATCACCGTACCGCGCGACATGCGTTATGTCACCCTGAGCGAGTCGGTCAAAGGCGCCATGGTCCTGTCGGCATTCAAAGGGAGCGAAGCGGGCGGTTCGCTGATCCTCAGGCTTTACAACACAACGGATAAAGAAGTTCGCTATTCGCTCGGGTTCGCGAAGCCGATAGCCGAAGCCTACTTCACCATGCTGGGTGAGGACCGCATCGCCCCGGTCAAAACGGACGGCTGCAGCCTGCACGGCCTGACAGCAAGGCCGAAAGAGATCGTCACGATCGAAATCGGATAAAACTTTTATAATAATCGTTTATTTTTATTTAAGTCACATATTGACAATATTTGAAAATACATTATAATATAAGTATAGTCGCTTATGGCTTTCTTTGAAACTCAAAATAACGGAAAGAGGTGCATCCGATGTCCAAAAACTGTCCTTCCTGCGGGAAAACACTTGAAGACCAGACAAAATTCTGCGACGGCTGCGGCGCCGCTCAGCCTTTGGCCGACCCCAACGCCGCCAATCAGCAAAACGCTCAGAATTAATCGCAGGCTCCGGGAGCGGGTCAGACCGGTTTCTTCACCGCCGACGACATAGAGAAAAACAAGACCATGGCGGGCCTGGCCTATCTCATCTTCTTCCTTCCGCTGATAGCCTGCCCCGATTCCAAATTCGGACGCTATCACGCGAACCAGGGCCTGCTTTTAGCCATCGTCGCTTTCGCCGGCAGCTTTATCCTCGGCATGATCCCGCTGATCGGCTGGGTCCTCCTCCCCTTCTTCTATATCGCCCTCGTCGTATTTGTCGTCATGGGCCTGATAAACGGATTCAAGGGCGTGGCAAAACCCCTTCCGATCTTCGGAAATTTAACGATCATCAAATAAACGCCCTGCCCCGAATAAAAAAAAATCAGGTCATAATGACAAACCGTCATTATACCTGTTTTTTTTCGGCAGGATCTATAAATTTGCGTCACGGGCAGCGCGGTCCGCATGCCCGGGAAAGAGGGAAAAATGACCCCGAAAGACAACAAAGAAATGGTTCTCATCCCCGCCGGCGAATATATCATGGGCACGGACAAAGGTTATCCGGAAGAAGGTCCCCCCCATGCCGTAAAAGTATCTTCTTTTTATATGGACACAACGCCGGTGACCAACGCCGAATACAGGCGTTTCTGCGACGAAACCGGACACGGATATCCTCCTTCTCCCCGCCGGGCGGATATGCCCGATGTTTTTACCGATTATCCGGACCATCCCGTCGTCCATGTCAGCCGGGACGACGCGGCAGCCTACGCCCGCTGGGCGGGCAAGCGCCTGCCGACCGAAGAGGAATGGGAGTGGGCCGCCTCGGGCGGCCTGCAGAATCCCCTGTTTCCCTGGGGGGACGAACCCGCGGACGGCACGAAAGCCAACTACAGCGACAAGAACAGCGAATTCCCCTGGTTTGACCCGACCTGCGACGACGGATGGAAATACACGTCCCCCGCCGGCAGCTATCCCCCCAACGGCTACGGCCTTTACGATATGGCCGGCAACGTCTTTGAATGGACGGAAGACTGGATGTGGTCCTACACCGACACGGTCCATGACACGGAAGCGTTCAAGGACGGCTGGGGAGGGTCGCGCGCAGCCCGCGGCGGCTGCTATTTTTCGATCGCGAAGGACCTGCGGATCACCCGGCGCATGGCGCTGCTCGGGGGGGGCGGCAATTCGGGCGTCGGCTTCCGCTGTGTCGCAGACCCCGAAGGGACGATACACAAAGAAAAAGACATCGTGCATTACAAGCAGTCCGAACCCGGCTGGGACAGCTTCCTCGACGGCATGCATGTGAAAATCCCCGACGGACAGGAACTGTGCATCGGATACGGCCCGCCGGTGCGGGAGCGCGAGCTTCTGCACTATAAGAACATGGGCGTGACCTCCATCGAGGAATACGTCACCTGGGAATCCTGCGAAAAGCAGGAAGGGGTGTGGGACTTCTCGTTCTGGGACGGCGAACTGAAAAAGATACGGGACGCGGGGCTCAAATGGCTGCCCTTCATCATCGCCGGACCCGCCTATTCCCTGCCCGACTGGTACCGTGAATCACGTGAATTCGAAGGACTCGTCTGCATCGAACACAACGTCGAAACCAAAATACAGACCTTCTGGGACAAAAACTTTTACAAATACATCGAACGGTTCCTCAGGGCGTTCGCGGAGCATTTCGCGTCCGAATCGATCGAAGCCCTTCTTTTCGGCATCAGCGGCGACTTCGGCGAGGCGATCGTCCCCGTATCCGGGGGAGGATGGACCTTCAACATCCCCGGACTCTACCATACGCACAGCGGATACTGGGCGGGCGACCGGTTTGCCCGCGCGGACTTCCGTGAAAAAATGTCCGAAAAATTCGGGGGCGACATCGGCCGGCTGAACGCCTCCTGGGGCACGGACTACAAGAGCTTCGGCGCGGTATCCGTTCCGGACATCAAAACGGACCGCGACAATTTCCGCGTCTACGAGGGTTCGCCCGCCGGCACCTTCGGCACGGAAGACGCGTGCAGGCGCCGCCGCTGGATCGACTTCATCGACTGGTACCGTGCTTCCATGACCGGATACGCCGCATTCTGGATGAACACGGCCCGCAGATACTTCCCCGATACGGAGCTGTATCTCTGCACGGGCGGACAGGCGGAGCCGTGGCACGCTTCGGAATTCGCCGCGCAGTCGAAAATTTCGGCCGACGCGGGCGGGGGAGTCCGCATCACCAACGAGGCGTCCGACTACAACGCCAACTTCACCGTGACCGGCTGGGTGGCCAGCGCATGCCGTTTCTACGGCGGTTATTTCAGCTTCGAGCCGGCCGGACAGGTCACGGAGCGCGGCGTGGTGTGCCGCGTCTACAACGGCGCCGCGACAGGCGCCCGTTCCCTTCACTACTACGGCGGGAACATCATGGGCAACAAAGAGCGCGCCGAAAACTTCGCGAAAAACGTGCACCTTCTGAAAGAAGGCGGTGTCCGCCGCGAGATCGGTCTGCTCTATCCCGACACGCCGATCGTGCTGGACACGCGCCGGCTCGGTGAGATGAACGGCAGGTTCGCCCTGATGCGCGACTACACCGACTATGAGTTCATCTGCGACATGACCGTCTCCGACGGCATCCTCGACACGGTCAAAGCGCTGGTCATCACTTCGGACGGCTACTACAAGACCGGAACGATGAAAAAAATACTTGATTTTGCCGAAAAAGGCGGACTGGTCGTCGGCATCGGCCTGAAGCTGCTGCGCGACCTCGACGAAGACAGGGATTATCTCGGCCTTCTGTTCGGCGAAAACGGCAAAGCTGTCGGAAAAGGCCATACGCTTTTACTCGGCGCTCCGTCCGGATTCTCGCGCAGGCGGGGCGACCGCGAAGCGGCCGGAATCATGCAGCGGGAGATCTTCGGCCCGATGACCGATTTCCTGAGCAGCCGCGGGGTCTTTGTCGCCGACGGGATCCTCGACGACGTATTCACCGCCGAACGGTACGGGAAAATGCTGATCATGAATTATTCGGGCGGCGGCGTGACCCGGACGTTCACGCGTTCGGACGGTGAAAAGTTCACCGCCGCAGTGGAGGACCTCGAGATACTCGAAGTATAAAAACAAAAAGCCGAACGGCATACCGGAGCATGTTATCATGCGGACGGTATGCCGCTTTTACGGGTACGAATCCTCCGCCGGCAGTGAACGCGCTGCGTTCATCGGGGTGTGACAGCTCCACCGAAAAAAAATCCCCAGTCGGCAATGAACGCGCTGCGTTCATCGGGGTGTGACAGCTCCTTTGGAAAAGGAGCCTTTACGTGTAAGTTGTTGTCATGTGAAATCAGGCCGAAGCTGACTGCGGCGGAACATACATCATTTCCACGGCCGGCAGTTGAACATCAGTGCAACAGCCGCGCTCATGCCGAACACGTCATAATCCGTGGTCTCGTCGGTCGGTTCGTTCCATTTCGTCCATATCAGGCCTTTTGA
>CAZVPD010000005.1:0-29450 GCA_964628455.1 uncultured Lachnospiraceae bacterium | reverse complement strand
TCCGCCATGCGGCGTCCGCGTTCAGACGGAGCCAAGCGGAGACGGCGGTATTGCCCGTATATTTTGCATAACGGTACAGCCAGCGCGTCAGGATCCCCTTGAACCCGATCAGGTCGCCGCCGCTGTCCTCGGAGTTCATGACCCCGCCGGAAAACATCGCATGAACGGCAAAGTCCGCCGTTTTTCCGGCATACAGGAGATATTTTCCGTCCCCGGTATGTTCGTGAAGCAGCGTGCAGGCGCCGATAAAAGTCCCCTGATTATAGGTCGACGACCAGGTGCTGACCGTTTTATCGATGTTCATGCAGTCGTAAACTTTGCCGGTTTCGGGTTCGAACAGGTTTTCGATCTCCCATTTCATCACCGCCGCGGCTTTGCCGTAATAACTCCCGTCACCCGAAGCCTTTCCGATCAGGCAGGCCGCGATCGAGCCGGGGCAGCAGACGCAGGAGTTTTTGCTTTTATTATCGGTTCGCCACCAGAGCCCTCCGCCGAGATCGGTACTGCATGCCCTGTCATAAGCCGTATTGAAATTCAAAACGGCAATATTTAAAAACTTCCGGCTGCCGGTCAGCAGAAAGGATCTGACATATGCGATCACCAGCCACATGATATCGTCGTTATAAATATTCGATCCCCAGGCGGGTCCGTATCTGCCGGTCGCTGCGGTCGAGATCTCTTTGATGAATTTCAGATATTTTTCTTCGCGGGTCTCTTCGTAAGCATCGAGGACAGCCTCGAAAATTTCGGCATTGTCCCAGAAGTCCGCGTTCCGGAACATACCCCCGTCATAATACTCCGCGATAAACGCGTCGAACACGGACGCGGCGCGGGCCGCATACATATCTGTTTCCTGCCGGAGACCGTCAGCCATGTTTCTCCTCCGAAATGATAAAAATGATAAAAATCATAAAATATCCCGTCCCGCGGTTCTATCTGAATACGATCCCGGTGTCCGCCAGAAGGTTTTTGATATATTCCGCGGATCTCAGATACTCCTCATCGCCCGACAGGTGCTCGAGAATAAACGGCATGTCTTTGTCGCAGCGTTCGGCCGCTTCGGCATAACGCCTGATGTCGAGTCCCCCGTCCCCGCAGAAAGTCTCTTTGAGATTGAACGTCAGGTGCCTTTCAAGGCGCACGTCCTTGACGTGGCAGCTCCGGATGTGCTTTCCGAGGAGTTCGAAGCACGATTCGGCAAAAGCTCCGCTGTTGAAATAGCGTTCGGGGGATGAGACCATATTCACGACGTCCATGTGCGCCGCGAATTCCGGACGGCCGATGTCGGCGATCAGCCGGGCGTAGCGCTGCGGACTGTCGGGGATCATCCACGGCATGGGTTCCAGCGCGTAGCATGTCCGTACAGGCACGACATCGTCGATGATGCCGCGGACCGTGCCGATGATCAGCCCGTATGTTTCGGCGGTGTAGTTTTCGGCGTATCCGCCGTCCCAGACTTCGCCCGTCGTACCCGCGATGTTCACGCAGCAGCGCGCCCCGACCCGGTCGGCCAGCCGCAGCTGCTCTTTTATATACGCGACGTTTTTCGCCCGCTCCTTCGGGTCAAGGTGCAGCGGATTGCACCACGCGCCCACCTCCGCTATCACCAGGTCATAGTCACGCGCGGCCTTCACATACGATTCGATCACCCTGTCTTCCGCGTTGTACGCGCAGGGAAACACGACGGCGCCGCACCCGATTTTCCTGAGTTTTTCCGCCCATTCTTCGGCGGAGCGATGGTTCAAACCTCCCGCAATACCGAGTCTCATATGGATACCTCCGAATTTTTGATTTTACATAAATTTCCCGTCAGGTTTCGGCCTTCCGCAGAACCGGACTTTTTTCTTCGTCAGCAAATGATGCGCCGGTCACCGTTATCCGCCTGACCACCGTCGCCTTGTAAATGTTGTTATCGCTGTCTTTTTTGCCGAAATCGGTGTAGGAAACAAGAAAGCTGCCGCCGCCGACCCGAAACACGCACGTGTTGCTGTAGCTTATCGTGTTCCCGTATTTACAGTCCGCATAACCGGCCCCCGCCCTCAGCTCCTCCACCAGGCTTCTGCCGATAATGGAATGAGCGTATCCCCAGGTCCTTCCGTTATCCGCGGAAACCTTCATATGAACGCCGGGTCTGCCGTAGATCAGCGCGATGATGCCCTGCTCCAGTCCGATCAGGTGCGGGGTGACGCTTGAATCCGCGATATTCTGCGGCGCCGACCAGGTATAACCCTTGTCTTCGGAAATGCAGAGAGCGGTATACACGGTGTCGCAGGGATCGACCCTGCAGAAATCCGTTCGTACGGCACAGAGGATGTCCCCGTTGTCAGCCTCCAGCATGGAGCATTCGTTGGTCGAACCGAACGTAAAGGTGCCTTTGTTTTCGATCACGCCCCGGGCTTTCCACGTTTTGCCCCGGTCCGAAGACGCGATGCAGGTCAGGTCGAGGTAATACCCCGGCATACCGAGGTTCTGACTGACCGCAGCCGCCAGCAGGGTGCCGTCCCCGAGTTCGGCGACCCCGTCCAAAACAGCACTTTTCGAAAATTCCATCGGCACATCCGTCCATTCACCGTTGTATTCCGCTTTTGTGACGATGTCAACGGCTTTTAAAGGCATATCCAGGAGCATCGGTTCGGTGACAGGCACGCTTCCGTCTTTTTCAAAGGTAATAATTTCCATGGCTTTGCATTCATCGGGGATCTCACGATAGTAAAAAGTATGATACATACACGCTTTATTGGGAGACATCATGCTTTTGAGACACCTCGGGGCACCGCCGACCGGCGGAAGTCCGGCTTTCATACGCAGACCGATGACGGAACCGTCTTTCAGATGTATATACGGGGGAGTGATGTAATTCAAAAACGTATCAAAACCCGTTTCCTCATCGGTCGTCCGTATTTCCCGCCATGACCTCCCTTCATCCATAGACTGAAAATAGAGATAAGGCGCGACTTTAGCCTGTTCTCTTGCATACGAATCCATCTCTCCGTTCACGCGCAGGATATAATCACCACCCGGGTTTTTCCACATGACAGGCAGGCCGTAAACACCCCACTTGCGGCTCGCTTCGGAGACCGGCGCGACATAAACCGGCACGGGCGGTTCCATGATCACTTTATATTCCATCATTCCTCCGCAGGACAGGATTCATCCCGTCCGTTCTGCTGTGATCTTCCGCCGGATCCACAGCCTCCGGCAGAATCTGCCGATATCCGGTTCCCGGTCAGGCTTTTTCCTCTGCATCCGGTTTGAAGAAACCTTTTTTCAGTCCTTTAAGATACCGTTCGGAATCCCCGCAGCTTTTCCACTGCGGCAATGTCTGAACCTCATAGGCGCATATGTCCCTGTTGTCGGGGATCCGCTCACAGATCAGCGCGACCAGTTCCCTTGCGGGAAGGGTGTCCCCGGGCAGCAGTCCGAGCTTCTGAAAGGTGTCCGCGTCTTTTTTCCTGTCCCTTAAATGGCACCCCAGAAAGCAGAGTTTCCTTTCGTGATCAAAACCGTGGCACGGCGGACAGACCATGCAGTCCTCCGCCCCTTCGATCAGGGTTACCGGTATTTCGGGATTTTCCCTCATTTTCATCCAAACCTCATAGAGGTTGTCTTCCGCAAGCGGCAGATAGCGATCCCCGGGATAATCCCCCGATATATAGCAGAAGATGCACAACAGGTGATGGGCTCTGATCAAGATCCTGCCTGCCTTTTCGATCTCCCTGCAGGAGACTTCCTTCAGACGGCTCATTTCTTCTTTCGTATTCAGCCTGTTGAGTCCTTCTCCGCCTTTTCCGAAATACTCTTCCCGGGACAGCGGGCACGGCGGCCACTTCGCGCTATGGTTCCCGCCGTAAGCGCATATTTTATAAACGTCCTTGATCCTTTCGCCGATCACGTCATAAAGGTCGCGCGCGATCCTTGTGTCCCCCGGTGAAAGCCCGAGTATCTGCAGCACGTCCAGGTCCCTTTTGCGTTCGGTCACATCCTGATCAAAGAACTTTCCGGTCCTGGCACCCATTTCATCAAACGAGGTTTCGAGTTCGATATGGGTCTGCGGATCCTTCTTTATTTTTTCGAGTTTCTCTTTCAGCCCCTCCTTTTCCATGAAGGGAAGAAACCCGCCTCCGTTCAGGCATTTTAAACACAACAGCCTTCCCGGCCTTATTTTCATGCGGTTTTGTTCCCTGTCCGTGAACCCGACAACATTCATATCCCCGCAGCGGTCATCATCCATTTCTGCTCCTCCGTAAACGTCCGTATCCGATCATTTTTCTGTCCGAAAACCCGCAAAGCCGGCAGCAATCCTCTGATTCTGCGACGCCCGCTCTTTTTATATAAAACAGATCCCGCCCGCCGAATCCATCGTCCCGCCCCGGACCGTCGTGTATCCGCCGGGCCGGTGAAAGACGGCAACTGCCGTTCCGTCCTCCAGTTCGACGGCCTGAAGCGACGCCGTGTTGACGATGCGGGCGACCGGCGGGTTTTCGGCCTCCGCGCCGCCGCAGACCGCGCAGGCATAGGAGGAGGAGACAGGCCGGCGCCCGTGCGAATACCAGAGCTTGAATACGGAGCGCTTCACGGGCTCGTCCGATTCGGCGGCATTGTTGCGCTTCCAGCTTCCGGTGACCGGACCCGCGGAAACCGTGAGCGGCGTCCCGCAGAGATTAAAATACGAAAAGCAGCCGTTTGAGATCCTTTCCGGTCCCGTTTGCACGGTCTCGCCCGAAAGCCCGCCGGTTCCGGTGAAAAAGCACTGGTTCACCGTGGTGACGACCTCCGGCGCTTCGCCGGTATCGGGGACTGTATGCGTGATGTCCGCTCCGAGGGCGACCATTCCGAAATCGAAAAAGAAGTAAGAGAGCAGACCGGACAGGCCGTCGTGTTCGAGCTTCATATACAGGACTCCCCGCCGTCCGTCGGAGGCTCCGCCGCAATAGCTGTTCGTCCCCTTGCGGCTGTACCAGCGGTCATACGCCCCCGTACGGGCGAGCAGCGCCGCGTCGTCCTCCCTGAGAGACGTCGTTCCGGGGAGCATGGAATAATCCCAGACGGGGGCGATGTTGACATATTCCCTGCCGTCCGCCATGAAGCAGGCGTTCCCGCCGAAGGAAAGATTATACCCAAGGTAATTTTCGAAGTTGCCGCACTCGGTGCCGATGAGGTCCGACCGGCTGCCCTTGACGGACATATAGAAATGCGGGCGGTGATGGCAGAGGACACAGGAACTGCGGAACCAGCGGGTATCGCAAAGTCCGGTCCCCCCTTCGAGCTCCGCCAGATAAGCGCAAAGATCATCCTTTCGGGGCATTTCGGGCGTTTTCAGCATTCTGATCACGGACGAACGCAGCGAAGCGGCGGAGAGCGCGTTCCTGCGCGCCAGTTCCCGGCCCACGCAGAGATAGTCCATGGTCCCGCGACGGTTGAAATAGCGCTGTCCGAACAGGACGTGTTCGCAGAACAGCTGAAGCTTATCCTTCGAAAACTGAAACTCACTCCCTCCGAACAGATACGCCAGACCGGCGACCGAACCCGTGAACGCGCGGCCGTATCCGCCCGAATACAGCAGGGCCCCGTGCTGCCAGAAGCTCCGGTCCTCCTTGATCCCCTCGGCAGAGCCTTTTGCTTCGGTCAGTTCGTCCGAAGCGCGCAGCACGGCCCTGCGCAGAAGGCTTTCGTCCCCCAGAAACAGGGCGTCGCGCACCGTTCCCCACACGCCCCAGAGCAGGTTGGCCCCCGTCCATGTCAGAATGGCCTTATTGCCGCGCACAGATCCCCTGCCGAGGATCTCCTGCGCTTTTTCCCGCCTTTTCCCGCCGATATGCTTCTCCGCAAGCAGGCAGATATCGGCCAGCACGGCGGGCACGCCGATCTGATTGTGCCACCAGTTGGGGTTGGTAAAGTCGTTCTCGAGCCAGTAATCGAGCGCCCCCAGGATTTTTGCCCGGTATTCCGCGTCCCCGTCCAGCCGCTTTTCCCCGCTGCGCGTGATCACCGCGCCCAACCGACTCAGGTGGGCCGCGCACTTCCAGGCGGAAATCAGCTTGTCTGCATAATCGATGTCCGCCCAGAAATAACCGGCTGCGCCGGCTTTGAGCGAATCGTAAAAAGCCGTTTCCCTGTCCGGACCGGTGTTTCCGGACGCGCCGGCTTCCCAAAGGTCCGACACATAGTGATTCTTCAGTTCCGTCAATTGTTATCACTCCCCCGTTTTTAACCGAGCGACGCCGTGAATTTTTCGATTTCGGCCGCCGCTTTTTCCTCCGCCTTCGCGTAACGCGACGTAAAATCGTAGGACTTCGCGTCCGTCATCCCGGTAAAAATAGTAAAAATGCCTCCCCAGTTGAACGTCAGCCCGATGTCATAGAGCCGGTTGTCCAGGATCAGATCGATCATCGCCGCCGATTCGTCGTCGCGGATATATTTGCCCTTGAGGCTGATGTCATAATAAGCCGGCGTCAGCGTAAACTCCGACACAGCCGCAAGCGCATCGAGCAGCGTCCCCGTCCTTGCGGGATCCGCCGTTGTGACCGGCACGGAATAGGCCGTCAGATTCCAGCTGCTGTAGGTCGTGTAGTATTTCTCCTGCGCGGAGTCGTATTTGGCGAGGGGCAGGATGCCGAAATTCACCTCGGACTGACGGTATACGGGCAGCACCCGCATGCCGACCAGCTGGAACATCGTCGTCCCCGAACTGAAAACCTCCATGTTGGTGTTATGGTCGACAAAAATATCTGTATCAAGCTGCATATCGAGCGCCTTTTCCAGAAAACCGACGCTCTTTTCGTTGTTCAGGGAGAGGACCGGCAGATCGTTTTCGTCCTTGGACGCGATCTGCATCCCCCCGCCCACCCAGAGCGAATAAGTATTATAACTTTCGGAAGCAAAACCGAAGCGGTCGGTCATAGGCGTCATTTTGCCGTCGCCGTCGAGGTCCGACGCGGCGCTTCTCGCCATCTCATGCATTTTCTGCAGCGTCCAGCCGCCGTCCGCGACAAGCCCGTAGGGGTCCTCGAGGTTCAGGTCCTGCCGGATATCCTTGTTGAACAGGATATGCCAGGTGCCCTCGTTGTCCATGATCGACAGGTCTCCCGTGACGAAATACAGTTTGTGCGCGATGGACATCCCTTCGTTCATGGAACGGTCCCAGTATTCCGCGTCAAGGTCCATTCCGGCAACCGCGTTATAATCCAGCAGGTGGCCGCCGACCGCCAGTACCGACAGGTCGGTCAGCCCATCCGTCAGGGCGGCAAAGCTGTCCTCACCCGCCAGGATCAGTTTTTTGGCCGCGGCCGACGGAACGGCGCCCGAAGGCCCCTCCGCGATCGTGATGTTGTATTTGTCCTCAAGCAGGCTGTTGCGCTGATATACGGCGTCGTTGATCGGTTCCCCGTCGATCCCTTCGCTGAAAACGTCACGCGTGAACCAGTAGGGGCTGGCGGATTCCTCGCGGGTCAGAATTTTGAAAACATAACCTTCGTAATCATGGTCGGGAAGCTTCAGGATCAGCGAATTCAGGTCTTCGGCGGCATCCGTCACGGCGGCCGTACTTTCGGCCGCGGCCGTTACTGCCGCGGCGTCAGGCGGTGCGGACGTACCGGCGCAGGAAACAGACACGATCAAAAGCACGGGGACAAGTCCTGCCGAAAGAAAATTTCTGCGCATTGCTTCACTCCTCCTCACGGGTCTTCTGTTGTCGGCGCACGAACCGGGTTATACAATATATGGTAATCCGTTGAAAACATTATAACATTTTATATTCCGTATGTCAATAAACAGCGGACTTTTCACGGCAAAGATCCGCATTCACGGCCAAAATGTCCGGAAAAACCTCACGGCTGTCTTCTCCTCCCGTAAAATATTTGAAAAAATATTGATTATTCCGTTTTTCTGCTGTATAATAAAGATACGGTCCCGGACCGCCGAATCAGTTTTCCGATTCACAGATCCTATAAATGCGAACAGGAGATGAACGAAATGGCAGACAAGAACATCAAAAAAGAAAAGAAGCAGAAGAAAGCCTCCGCAAGCAAGACCGAAAACCTTTCATGCTATGTACAGCCCGTCATACAGCAGCCGGAGGTCATCAAAAAAGGCAAAAAAGAAAAGTGATCTGCCTTCATAACGCCGGACCCCGCAGCAGGGGTCTTTTTTTTTTCGGACGGCGGTCAAAACACCGGCCGCCGATTGACATTCGGCAAACAAAGTTCTATAATGGATTTAAGAAGCAAAGCGGGGTGGACCATATCGACGGCAACTATATCTATTATCAGGCGACAAAGAGCCTCTGCGACGTCTGCCTCAGGCAGACCGACGCCAAGATCCTCATCGAAAACGGGAAAGTCTATCTGCAGAAACACTGCCCCGAGCACGGGACGCAGCGGCATCTGCTGGAAGAGGACGCGGATTACCATCTCAAAAAAGCGCTGTACGACAGGCCTTCGACCAGACACGCGGCCGAGACTTCCGCCGTTCTGGGATGTCCGTTCGACTGCGGGCTCTGCCCGAACCACGAGCAGCACACCTGCATAGGGCTGATCGAGATCACGACAAGATGCAACATGGCCTGTCCGCTCTGCTATGCCTCGTGCGGAGACGCGGGCGAAGACCTTGACCTGCGGACGATCGAAAAGATGATTGATTTCTTCGTCGAAGCCGAGGGCGGGAAAGCGGAGATCCTGCAGATCAGCGGCGGCGAGCCGACGCTGCACAGGGAGCTCACCGATATCCTGCGCATGTGCAAAAGCAAGAACATCGGGCACATCATGCTCAACACCAACGGCATCCTGCCTGCCGAAAGCGAGGAATTATGCGCGGAACTCGCCCTCTTCAAACCGGGATTCGAGGTCTACCTGCAGTTCGATTCGCTGAGGGAAGCCGCTTACGAAAAGATCCGCGGCCGTAAACTCGCGGACATCAAGAAAAAAGCTATAGAAAACCTGAATAAATACGATATCCCCGTCACCCTGGTCTGTACCGTCGTCAGAGGCGCAAACGACGGCGATCTTGCGGACATCATAAATTACGGACTGCACACTTCCTGCGTCAGGGGCGTCAATTTCCAGCCCGCGGCGCGCTTCGGCGGGTACACGGAGGAAAAAGAGGATTCATATACCGTGTCGGGCATCCTGAAGCTGATCGAAAACGGCTCGAATTCGATCCTGAGATCCGACGATTTCGTCCCCCTTCCCTGCAACGTCGAACGCGTCGCACTCACTTATCTCTATAAAAAGGGTAAAAGCTTTATACCGGTCACGCGCAGCGGAAACATCGAAAAATACGTGCCCTATATCAGCAACACCTTTCTGTTCACCATTGAGGACGCGCTGGCTCAGGGACAGGCGCCTGTTTTCGGGTTTTGCAAATGCCTCGATTTTCTCGCCGACTTCAGGAAGATCGTGCCGAAAAACTTTATGCTTCGGGATAAAGGCGACAGGGTGAAATACCTGAACGAAAACACCTTCAGAATTTCGGTCTCTTCTTTCTGCGACCGATACAACATCGACCTGAAATCCATCCAGAAGGAATGCGTGCACGTCATCACCAAGGACCTCAGGCGCATTCCCTTTTCCGCCTACAACCTGCTGCACCGGAAAAATCCCGGCGCCGGAACGGCTCCGCACGAGAAAGGTTCGTGATTCCGATGATTGTGATCGTCTCCTACATCGTCAGCGCTGTCTGCCTGTGGCTCCTGCTTTCCGCGGTCGCGGTCAATTTCTTCTTCTCCGGCAGAAACCCGGTGCGGAAAGAAAAGAAGTCGGTCGTCGAGACGGGCAGCATGCTCGCTTTCTTTGTCCTGACGGTGCTTCTTGTCTACCTGGATATCGGCATGCTTCCGACGGGTCCCGGAGCCGCGCAGGGCGTCTCGGCCGCGGGGGCGCTGTCCATCGCCGCCGGAACCGCGGTCAATCTGGCGGGCCGCTTTACCCTCAAGAGCAACTGGGGGAACCGGATAAGGATCTATGAACAGCACACCCTGACCACAAACGGGATCTATAAACATATCCGCCATCCCCTGTACGCGTCCACCATCCTGATGCTTTACGGCTTTTCGCTTTTATTTATCAACGCCGTCGTTTTCGCGCTGACAAGCGCCGTGTTTGTTCCGTTCATGATCTACAGGGCTAAACAGGAGGACGGGATGCTCGCCGAAACTTTCGGCGCCGCGTTCACGGAATACAAAGAAAAAACAGGGATGTTCCTGCCGAAGATCTTTCGAAAAACCAAAACACAGGCTTCGAAGGGGGAATTCAAATGATCCGAATGGTCACCGTCCGCCGTCAGTCCGTCACTTTCTGTAAATACACCGTCGCCGGTCTTTTGTGGCTTGCCGTGATAACAGCGAATATCGTACCCGTTTACATCGTGCTCGCCGTCCTGCTCGTTTCCGCCCTCACGGGGGTGCACCGCGCTCCGCTGGTCGTGCTGTACGACCTGACCTTCGCGAAATTCACGCCGACATCCGAACTGTACGTCAACCTGCACAGCGTGCGGTTCGCGCATCTGTTCGGCAGCGTCATCTGCATTCTGTCCCTCGCAGCCTGTTATCTGATCGGCCCCGCGGCGGGGTTCGTCACGGCGGCGGTCCTGGCCGTTCTTCAGACCGTCGCGGCGCTGGGCTACTGCTCCGCCCAGAAAATCTACGAATGCGTGATCTGCGGCAGCGGCTGCTGCCGGTTCGGCAAAAAAATCAGGGGCATGAAGAAAAATGCTTGACGAGCACATCGCCCCGACGGACTTCGGTTTTATGCCCGTCATCCGGCTGTTCGGATACGGCATCCGCGCATACAGCCTCTTTATGGTCCTCGCGTTCGCCGCTGCTTTTGTCTGCTATAAGCTGACGGCCGACAAGCTCGATAAGGAAGCGGCGGGACGCAGGTCCCTGATCGTGATCTACGCCCTGCTCGGGGGCATCATCGGAGCGAAACTGCCCGTCGTTTTATTTAATCTTGATTTGCTTTTTCAATATCCGGAAAATATAAACCTGCTTCTCTCGGGCAAAACGATCGTCGGCGGACTGGCGGGCGGTTTTCTTGCCGTGACCGTCTTAAAGCGTGCTCTGAAAATAGAACAGAAGACAGGCAACGACATCGCCGCCCCCGCGGCGCTCGGGATGGCCGTCGGCCGGATCGGCTGCTTTTTCGGCGGCTGCTGCTACGGCACAGAATCTCCCGAAATCCTCGGCTTCGACTTCGGGGACGGCGTGTTCAGATATCCCACCCAACTGTATGAGCTGGTTTTCGATCTCGTACTTTTTATATTTCTCCTCTATCTGAAAAAGACAAAAGTCCTTCAGCCGGGCATTTTATTCCGTTATCTGATCAGCGCTTATCTGATATTCCGGTTTTTTCTCGAATTCATCCGCGAATCGGACAGACTGTTTTTCGGCATATCGTATTACCAGCTCATCTGCCTCGGTTGTCTGCTGGTCATCCACATAAAACCCCTCATTCGTATTATCAATCACAGGCCGAAAAGGAGAGATCAAAATGGAAGACAGCAATAAAAACGAAAAACCCGAAGAATCCGCAGAAAACAAAGAGATAAATCCTCCGGAAAATCAAAACGCCGGTCCGGGACAGCCGGCTGCTCCGGACGACCCATACAAAACGCTTAAACTCATCGGGACCGTGCTGCTTGTTCTGATCGGCATCCCCCTGCTCATCTTCGGGATCTGCATCCTGCTGCTGAGGTAATGCCGTCATCCCCGTATTCTGCAGTTTTATATTTTTTACATTTCATTTTTTGCCTGTAATATTGACATTTACGCATTTTTATGATAAAATATGAATAATACATTTTATATTCTTTCAATATCCGGCATCCGCAGATCATAACGGCATTTAAAAACAGTGATGCGCCAACCGGTATCCCGAACGGATCAGGGGTATCGGTTTTACTTATATCCGGTTTTCATTCGATCTCCGGACCGTGAGGGTCATATTTTAAAATCAACGACGAAAGAGGACTTCCGATCATGAACCGAATCCCGGATGCCTTCAGGCTCCCCCGCTTTGCCGAGGAAATCATAGAAAACAGCAGGTCGGTCCTGTATCCCGAAACAAGGGAAGAGATGATCCGCCTATCCGCGGGAACCCCCCCGAACGACGTTTTTTACGTCGAATACGAAACGGAAGGCTTCGGCCTTGTCAGGGAAGCCAGCGTCACCCGATGCAAAAACGGCGCCGTGGTCAACTATCCCGACGATTACATGAGAAGGCGCGACCCCGACTGCCTGCTGGTCGCGGACGACAACGACACGGACAAGCCCAGATACGACGACGTCTACAACCGCGATTTCGAACCTCTGAGGGCAGCCACTTTCGACTGGCTCAGAAAGCAGGACCTGATCGTGATGCCTTTCAGGGCCGGGGGGCCGGAATACGGTTACGACGCGCTGCTGATAGCGCCCGCCAACGCGGCATTTTTCGCCTGCGGGCTTGCCGACCTGCAGGGTTTTATCGGCATCAGCCTGGTCAAAGAGCCGTTTTGCCCGAAAGCCGTCATCTATCTCGCGCCTCCGTTCAGGCACACGCATTTCGGCGGGAAGCAGATCGTCATCCACAACAGGCTGGAGGAGATACACGAGCTTTTTTCCTATAATCTGTACCCGGGTCCCAGCGCGAAAAAAGGGATCTACGGCGTGCTCCTGAATATCGGCGAGAGCGAAGGCTGGGTGACCGTTCACGCCTCGACCGTAAAGGTGATCACCCCGTACGACAACGAGATCGTCATCATGCACGAGGGAGCCTCGGGCGGCGGAAAAAGCGAAATGATCGAGGATATCCACAAGGAGCCGGACGGCCGCAT
Organism: uncultured Lachnospiraceae bacterium; assembly: GCA_964628455.1. Taxonomy (GTDB): domain Bacteria; phylum Bacillota; class Clostridia; order Oscillospirales; family CAG-272; genus JAQVWU01. The sequence goes on along the minus strand of CAZVPD010000005.1, from coordinate 16,646 downwards.
CGTCCTCGGACGCAACACGGCCACCGGCGAGAAGATCTACATCGACCTCAAGGAGACCTGCGAGCTCCGCCCCATCACCGACGACATGGCCCTCTGCCATCCGGACATGCAGAACAACAGCAAGAAGCTGGTCGTCAAGGACGCCGAACAGGGCTGGTTTTTAAGGCTGGACCATATAAAAGAATACGGAACGTCGCCCCGCTATGAAAAGATCTTCACGCAGCCGGCGGAGCCCCTGATCTTTCTGAACATCGAAGCCGTCGCGAACTCGACCTGCCTTGTCTGGGAACACACAAAGGATTCCGACGGGACCCCCTGTCCCAACCCCAGGGTCATCCTGCCCCGCCGCCTGGTCCCGAACGTCATCGGCGACCCGGTCGAGGTGGACGTCCGCAGTTTCGGCGTCAGGACCCCTCCCTGCACGAGGGAGAACCCCTCCTACGGGATCCTGGGAATGTTCCATATCCTGCCCCCGGCTCTGGCATGGCTGTGGCGGCTGGTCGCTCCGCGGGGGCATAACAACCCGAGCATCACCGCGTCCGCCGGAATGAGCAGCGAAGGCGTAGGGTCCTACTGGCCGTTTGCCACGGGTAAAATGGTCGAACAGGCCAATCTGCTGCTCGGTCAGATCGTTTCATCCGGAAACACCCGGTATATCCTCATTCCGAACCAGCACATCGGCGTCTACCGGGTCGGGTTCATGCCGCAGTGGATAGCGAGGGAGTACATCGCGCGCAGGGGAAGCGCGAGATTCAAACCCGAGCATCTGACCGAGTCCCGCTGTTCCCTGCTCGGTTATTCCCTCGAGTCGCTCAAAGTCGACGGGCAGTACATCCGCAAAGCCCTGCTTCAGCCGGAAATACAGGCCGAAGTAGGACCGGAAGGCTATGACGCGGGAGCCCGTATACTGACCGATTTCTTCCGGAACGAAGTGCTGAAATTCGACACCCCCCTACTCGACCCCCTCGGCCGCAGGATCATCCGGCGCTTTCTCGACAACGCGTCCGCGGGCGAATATTCCGACCTGATCCCCATGAAATATTAAAGCGCGCGCCTATAGAATGCCGGGACCGTATCCGGCCGGCAAATGATTCCCGGTGCGGACAAAAAAAAGACGTCCGTGAGGGAATCCATCCTTGCAGCCGCCCTGCGCCCGGAGCAGAATTACCGGCTGATGCTTGACAGCAAAGTCCCCTGCCGGAAACGGCAGGGGAACTGTGTTATGAAGACAGAGACATAACGACGAACGAGGTTTTAGAGCAATAGGACTGAGATAAAGATATAATAAATCTGAACATCGTAATTATCAGATGTAACTTAAAAAGCTTTTTGAATGCCGGGAGCATGAGGCATATATAAAGTGTGGTATTCTTTTATCAATTTTTTTGAGAACAGATTCCCATCCATTGAGGGAGAGCCGCATATGGATTTTTATGCCAGTCGTATTTAATCATACCATCAATTATTGCTTCTGCCTCGGAATTATACCACCAGTCATGTGCGTATATTCCTCCTTTGTCCGGTTGAAATTCATTCATAGCTTTAATATCGAATCCGCTCATAATCAGTGAATTAATGAAGTCTTGAATACGCCATAAATAATTCGGAATATCGCCGAAAGGTCCTGTTTCTTCATACGCTTTTATAATTTTCAAAATATTCATACTGCTATCAAACGGGCGGATAAAAGGGTGTGTTTCAAAGAATAATTAATATCCGCCGTTTTTCAATATACGATTAAAATTCCGGTACATCGCAGCAAGGTCTGAAATCCATACATGAACACCGTTTGAGGTGTAAACAAAATCGTATTCATCGTTTTTTAGTTTTGATAAAGACATACTGTCATCTACGATAAATTCAATGTTCCATCCTTGTTCATCCGCGATTTTTCGGGCATTTTTTATCTGTTCGGCAGATATGTCGCATGATGTAACCTGTGCTCCGAGAAGATGAAAGCCAAATACCGCCGTATTATCACCGCTTGACGGAACACATATGCGCTTACCGTTGAAATTTTTTATATATTTCATGAAGTTTTCATATATTTTCGTCGGAAAAGCAAGTGTTGGATTTTCTATCAACATATTTATGGTATTCATTTCTTCATATTGTTTTTTGAAATATTTATCAGACCTTATATCCCAATCTTCTTTTATTTTATCGTTGTCATAAATCAAGCCAAATCTCCTTTTGCAAATAAATTATTAATTAATATTATGAATTTCTTTTTCTAACATCCCGATTTCTTTAATATTTCAACAAAAGAAGGCTTATATCCGAAAATCATATTTTGCATATGATTATAATCATCTTCTTAAAAATCAAATATTATACTGAATTATAAGTGCAAATCATTTACACAGGATCAGTTTAAATATCTGAATAATGTCTGAAAGCAGGCTGTTCCACTTTTTAAGTGATCCAACCTGCTTTTTTATAAATATATTTCAGTCTGCATATTTGCGTATAAATACAACCGGTTTATTTCCTGTCCGAATTCTCTTTTTCATTTATGTCGATCAGCATGTGGCACAAAAGGCCCTTATAGCCGCCGTTTTCGGAAACATGGAACGGGACGGCGTACCGGCCCACCGCGTCGTCCGGGACGCCGATCACGATGCTCTGGAACGCGTCGTCACGGTCGAGTCCGGACGAAGCGCGGACGTCCGCGGCCGCGCCCGTCTGCAGGACTTTCCATCCGTCCGGCAGCGCCGGCTCCGCAAAGGCGGTAAAGGTCCTGAGCCCGTGACCCGTGAAAAAGACCTTCACCTCCGCCCGGCCGCCCTGAGGCACCGTCATGCCGTACGGCATGCAGCGGACGGAGAGCGGGTCGAGGGCTTCGTCGTGGTTCCCGCAAACAAAACTCTTCAATACTTCCCTTCTTTTCAGAAGATTGCTCCTGAGATACGCGGCCTGACCCGGATTATAAACAAAGCCTTCGCTCTGATGCTGGTTCAGGATCATGTCGGGCTTTATTTTTTTCAGCAGATCCAGGCACCGGAAATAGCCGGCGTCCTCCCTCAGAAAATTCCTGTTCCACGCGCAGTAATCGTCAAAGCCCGACGGGGCGAAGGAATCGCCCGAAAAGAAGACTTTCAGGTCTTTCCCTTCCAGCAGCAGGCCTCCGTGATACAGCGTCTGACCGGGAAAATGATAGAACGTCAGCGTAAACTCGTGCCACTTCATCTGCGTCTGACTGCGCACGGGGGTCACATCCGCGGCTCTTTCGGACAGGCAGGTCAGGTAATAGTTCTGCGGCTCCTTTAATATACCGGCAAACGACTCGTCGGCATAGACGGGGCAGCCGTATTTTTCCGTCAGCGCGTTCAGTTCCTCCACATGGTCATGGTGGTAGTGCGAGACCCAGCAGAAGTCGACGGAACCGGTCTCCCCCGCCGCGATCAGGCCTTCCAGACACCGCAGCACGCCCGGCATGCTGCAGTCGGCGACAAAGGCCGCCCCGTCTTCCGAAAGCACGGCGAAACTGGTCGTCCCGGGTATATACCGGATAAAATCCGGCAGGGGGAGCTGCTTCGCGCGGAAAGCGGGCGTGAAATTTGTATTGCGTCCGAGATACCCGGGAAAGTAAAAGTTCAGGGCGCTGACCTCGGAATACAGGCGCATATACGCGTTTGAATTTTCCAGGAATTTTCTGACGGCTCCGGCCGGGTCCTCCTCGGATTCCCCGCGGGCGGGCAGCAGCACATCTGCGGTCCCGATCTTCCCGAGCGACCGGCGCAGGGCGGGCAGGCCTTCCATAAACCCATGGTATCCGCAGACCTGCGCGTCGTGCCCCTGCTGGAGCAGCCAGAGCTCGCTTATTCTGCCGTCCTTGTACAGCAGTTTCCCGCAGACGCACCGGGTCTTTTCACCGTTTGTCAGAAAATAAGACATGTCATGTTTCGAAAAACCGGGTGTCGCGACTGCTTTGACCGTCCATCCCTTCCGGGTGATGACGTCCCCGTCACCGACGGTCCCCGCTGTTTTGATATCCGAACAGGGGATGTTTTTCTGCGGGTCGAAGTCGACCATATGGTACCGGACACTCTCGTTCCGCGCCCACACGGCTTCCGCGTTCCCGAGCAGCCCCGCCGTCCCTTCGGAAGCGTAAACGGGCACGCCGGGCAGGTCACACAAGCCCGCGCAGCCTGTCCTGTCATGCGACGTCAGGTACACGGCAGCGACCTTCCCGGGGACAAGAGCGGCGCTTCCCGGTCCGCAGTCAAAGAGCACAGTCTCCCCGTCAACCGTCAGGGCATAGGTGTTCACCGCACCGCGGATGCAAATCAGTCCCTCCGCGACCGGTACAACAGTCACATTGTAATCCATTGAAATGATCTCCCCCCGAATGTATTTTTACCGGACCCGTCCGCAGTCCGGGCGGTCAAAAACAGGATAAAACGACTGATATATTGCGAGGATATCCGTTGATACTGACGCCTCATCCGTCAGCTGCGCAAGGAACACCGCAGCGTTCCATGAACGTTTCAGCCGTTGCTTTCAAGTTCGTTCAGGACTTCGTCAAACAGTTCCGCGTCTTCGCGCAGCTGGTCCTTGTATTTCTGGAACACACCGATCGCGGCGAGGTCGCCCGGTTTTATCGCGGAAAACACCTCGCGGTAAGCTTCTTTGATGCCGGCGCGGACGGTCTTTTCGGGTTTATGCATGAACATCTGCCCGCCCGCGAAGATTTTATACGCGATGCAGGGCCTGGGGACTTTTGCGATCAGGTCCAGCATGACAGGCCGGTCCTCGGGATAGAAAAGCAGGCCCATCTTGGTCTCGCCGGTGATAAACCCGCTGGCAACGCCCTCCCGTCCGCGGCGCGCGTTCTGAAGGCAAGCCACATAGAAGTCCGTGTCCCAGTTTTCCGCTTCCGCCAGTTCGATGACGTCGGGGCGGTGCGTGCCGAGTCCGACGGGGATCCCCATCGCATGATACATGGCGATCGTCTCCCTGATCTTTGCGGTCTGCCCGTTCTCATAGAGAAAATCGGTGGTGGTGCCCTGATGGTACACAGCGATCGGGCCGACCGACGCCATGCGTTCGATGTTTTTCGCGGTCTCCTCCGGCACATAGGGCTGGAAGATGAAATGCATCTTTCCCCCGTCGCGGCGGTATTCGAGGAGGATGTCCACCACCTCGGGCATCGCCAGGGGCAGCATGCAGTTATAACCGTTCCTTTCGATCTCGAACAGCGCTTCGTAGAAGCGGTTGGCCGAGTGATAATAGGCCTTCATTTCGCTGCCGGGCAGGATATCCTCGATGTAGGAATGCCCGTTGAAGGGATTGTCGCCGACGATCAGGCGCGTGATCTCATGTCCGAAAAAATCGACTGTACGCATCATTTACCTCACTGTACCGTATATTTGAATTTAAAGGCCGCGCTTATTGACACGGGCATGCATAGGTGATAGAATAAACCGGAAAGGCACAGTATTTCTGTCTTCAGAATATCATTTTAAAAGCGATATGTCAAGTACCGGGCGGTTATACCGCCCATAAAAAAAGACTGTCGGGATAACGGGAGGAGTGACCGGTACAGCATGGAATACACGGAAAACAACGCTTTCATCAAACCCCCGAAAAGGATCCCTCTTTTTGTCAGGATAGGCATGGTCCTGTCGAAGAGGGTCACAAAAAAGGATCTGCTTGCTCCGAGACTGCTGGCCTGGTACCCGAAGGCCGCCTTCGGTTCGGGGGTGCTGGAGTTATTCACCGCCCACGGAAAAAAGGATCTGAACGAACGCATCCTGAAACTGATCCGGATACAGTCGTCCCTGAGCGTAGGGTGCCCGTTCTGCATCGACATGAATTCGTTTGAGTATGAAAAGAGCGGGATCTCCGAAAAAGAAATGCGGGACCTGACGGAGGGCATCGAGCCGGACCGGATAAGATCCTTCTCCGCTAAGGAGAAGCTGGCTGTGGAATATGCGGGATCGATCTCCCGGACGCCGGCGGTCGTCACCGCGGAATTTATGGAAAAAGTAAAATCCGAATTTACGGAACGTGAAATCGTCATCCTGTCAGCCACCGCGGCGCAGGTCAACTACTGGGCGCGGCTGCTCATCGCACTGGGCGTTCCGCCTGCCGGGTTTTCGGACAGATGCGAACTCGGACCCGGGGAAAGGCAATAAAGGAGGATCGACAACAAAAACATGAATATTCTTGTCATAACGGGAAGCGCGAGGAAGAACGGCAATTCGGAAGCGCTGGCCGACGCTTTCATCCGGGGCGCCGGGGTAAGCGGGAACAAGGTCGTAAAACTGAGCGTGCACAACAAAAAAATAGCCCCCTGCCTCGACTGCAGATACTGCTGCCGCAACGAAGGCAGGTGTGTTCAGCGGGACGATATGGAAGGGGTATTTGCCGCTCTGGCGGAAGCGGATATGGCCGTCATCGCGTCGCCCGTCTATTTTTACGGGTTTCCGGCGCAGCTCAAATGCCTGTTCGACAGGCTGTACAGCCCCCTGAGGGAAAAGCTGCATATCGGGTCCGCCGTGCTCCTCGCCGTCTGCGCCGACAGCGGCAGCGAAACGTTCGGGCCGATGATCGCGATGTACAAGGCCGTCCTGAACTATTTCGGCATCGAAGACAAAGGGATCGTCACGGCCGACCGCGTCACCGACAGGGGCGATATCGCGGGGAACCCGAAACTCGAGGAAGCCTATCTCCTGGGCAGAAGCCTGCAATAAATAATTTTTAAGGCGGTAATTAAAAACCATGGAAAAGATCTCGCTTTTCAGCGGACCGCAGCCCGCCGGACACTGCGGGGACATCCCCGTATACCGGTACGGATACACGGACATCCTCGGCGCGCCCCCCGACCTGACCGACGAGACGGAGGTCCAGCGGGGCAATACGGCGGAAATCAAAAAAATCGCGCTGAAGCGCAGCAAAGACCTGCGTTCCAATTGTCTGGGGTCGACCACCCCGCGCATGCCCCGCACCCAGGAAAACGACGACCTGCGGCTCGAGTGCGGCCACCTGATCGACGGCGACCCGGAAACCTGCTGGTGCAGCAATCCCCAGTTTCAGCCGGACGTCGAACCGGCCTGGATACGCATCGACCTGCCCGTCGAGCGCAGCCTGAACAGAGTCGTCATCCGGAAGCGCGAAGGCAGGATCAGGCGCGGAAACTACGGGTGGAGGCCCGCGCCGAACGCCGCCGAGATCGGCTGCGGGATACCGGAATTCCTGACGGTCAAGATCAGCCGGGACGGCAGAAACTGGACAACGGTCTTTGACGGCCCCACGGAAAACACCCCGGAGCGCACCGTTTTCGAATACGGATTCGACGAACTCCGCGGCAAGCAGATCCTCGTCACGGGACGGAACCTGCCGCATGTCGAAAATCTGCTCTGCTGCTTTTCGGTCGCCGGTGTCGGTGTCTTCGACGTCAAAGGCCGCGAAGTTTCACTCGCGTCCTACGGCAGCGCCGTTTCGGTCAGCTCCTCGATGCACACCTTCGCGCAGACGCGCGAGTGCCACCACTGGTTCTGGCCGCTGCAGTATGAGATGGGACTCAAGTGGGCGCGCATCGGCTACCACGACGACCCGATCAACTGGCATCAGGTCGAACGCGAAAAGGGCGTGCTCAAAGTCGACCCCGAAGCCGACGCCGCCATTGACGACCTGCTTGAAAACGGTGTGGAGGTCGTCATGGCCCTCGGGTTCGGCAACCGGCTCTACACCGATTCGCCGGAGAGGATCCTGCCCCAGATGCACGAGTGGAATTACGAGATGCCGAAGCCGCCGTCCTCGCCCGAGGCGATCGCGGCCTGGGCGCGCTACATCGAATTCATGGTGAAGAAATACGCCGGGCGCATCCGCATTTTCGAGGTCTGGAACGAATGGAACATCGGCGACTACTGGGGAAGCGAGCCCGACTGCGCCCTGTTCATCCGTCTGTCGGAAATCGCCTTTGAGATCATACGCAGATGCGCGCCGGACGCGAAGATCATGATGGGCAGCGCCGCGGGTTTTCCTTTCGGCATCGCCCGGTGGAAGCCGGAGGAAGCGGAGGCAAAAATCGAAGCCGACATCACGCTCAGGGCGTTCAGACACCTCGCGCGTAAGATCGATATGACCGGCTGGCACCCGTTCTATCAGCGTTCGCCCGAATCGGCGGAATTCAAAGGCTACGAAGAGGACGTCAAAGCGCTTAAAAAGCTGGGCGCCTCCTTCGGCTTCGGCGGCCGGTATTTCATCTCCGAATATTCGTATTTCGCAAGCTATCCCTATCCGTCCAAACCTCATTTCGGCGACGACCTGTACATCAGCGAGATCGTCAAGGCGAAGATCCTCGCCGGCATGTCCGTCAAGCATACCGAACTCGACATGCCCCTGTTCTACTGCGAGACATGGAACACCGTCTTCCCCGCCGACCTGAGCCTGATGCGCAGGATCTTCTCCTCCTATCCGATCGTTCCGACGCAGCCCGAGCCCGCGTTCTACGTCCTGCGCAACCTTGCCAACATCCTTGACGGATTTCGCGCCGCGCCCGGCGAGATCGCGTCGGTCACGGCCGAAGGTCTCAGCTCCGCCTTTCTGACCGACGGCACGGACGACATGATCGCATTCTGGCAGAAAGGCTGCCCGAAGGACGAAGAGGACGAACTGTTCGCCGCGATAAAACCGAACGACACCTATGCGTCCGCCGCTGCGTATGACCCCGTCAACGGCACCTGCCGGGAACTCGATCTGTGCGGCGGGGAGCTGAAGGACATCCGCGTGAAAGACTATCCGGTCCTGATAAAGCTGAAACGCCGGTAAAAGGCGGAACATCCTTTCATATTATAAAAAAACCGCGCAGGTCCGGTCGTTTCCGGATCTGCGCGGCAACTTGTTTGCGGGTCTTTATTCTTCGGAGGTTGTGACGCCGATCTTTTTGCCGCGGATAACGGTTTTCTTCAGGCTCTTTACGATCTGCGTCGTGAACTTTTTCGGGATCTCGACGGTCGTACGGTCCTGTCCGACATGAATGGCGCCTATGATTTTTCCGGGCAGCCCGCTTTCGCCGGCGATCACACCCAGAACCGTGCCCTTGGTGACGTTATCCCTGCGCCCTATCGAAAGCGATATCTCCTCGATCTCGTCATCGCCGAAGGTTTCGAAGCTTCCTTCTCTCGACGTATCATGCAGGGTCTTCTTTTCATGCCGGAACGTGCTCCGGCCGCCGTGTTCGCGGACGGAACCGCGGGCATGCTCCGCGCGGTCAAAGCGTTCCGATGCAGGCGCATATTCCTTCGGCACGGACACGCCGTATTTCTTATCCGCGCCGTATGTCTGCCCGAGGGTCATGGCGAACAGGGCGCACGCGATCTTCTCGTAACTGGCGGAAGGGTCCTCGCTCAGGAGTTCGCTCAGGACGGCGGAATATTCGCCGCAGTCGTTTTCGCTCATGTACCGGCTCAGTTTTCCGGTCAGTTCCGCGATGTTCCTGTTTTTTATATCTTCGGGTGAGGGCAGCACTTTCGGCTCGACCCTGCACTTGTTGAACTTCGCGATCTCAAGCAGGCGGTATCTCTGCGTCATTCCGCAGGTCAGCGAGAACGAACGCCCGGTTTTGCCCGCGCGGCCGGTCCTGCCGATGCGGTGGATGTAATATTCGTCCTCACAGGGCAGGTCGAAATTGAAAACGATATCGACGTCGCTGACGTCGATGCCCCGCGCGGCGACATCCGTCGCGACCAGAATGCCGAAACCGCCGTCTTTGAACAGGTTCATCACCTCGGTGCGCTGGGCCTGACGCATATCCCCGTGAAGGCCTTTCGCGGCGTATCCCCTGCTCACCAGTTCCCCGGATAATTCGTCGACCATTTTTTTCGTGTTGCAGAACACGATCGACACCTTCGGCAGGTAAAAGTCGAGGAGCATGCAGAGGGCGGCCGTTTTTCTGCCTTTGGGGACTTCATACGAAGACTGCTCGATCGAGGCGATGCTCAGTTCGGAGTCCTCTATTTTGACCAGCTGAGGGTCACGCTGAAATTCTTTGGTTATATCCAGTATCGGCTTGGGAATGGTCGCCGAGAAGAGGATCGTCTGTCTTTCCTCCGGCGTCTCGCGCAGGATCGTCTCGATATCCTCACGGAAACCCATGTTGAGCATTTCGTCCGCCTCGTCGAGCACGACGGTTTTCACCGACCCGAAGCGCAGCGTTTTCCGGCGCATATGGTCCATGACCCTGCCGGGCGTGCCGATGACGATCTGGCATCCGCTTCTCAGAACGTCGATCTGACGGTCGATCTGCTGACCGCCGTAAATCGAGACGATCTTCACTTCGGGTTTGTACGCGGCGAACTTCTTCAGTTCAGCCGCAGCCTGCATGACCAGCTCGCGCGTAGGGCATAAAATTAAAATCTGAACCGTTTTGGGATTGGCCGCAGTGTCGACGAGGTCGACGGCAGGCAGCCCGAACGCGGCGGTCTTTCCGCTTCCCGTGCGGCTGTGGCCGATGACGTCCCGGCCCGCCAGGATCAGCGGTATGGTCTGGGTCTGGATCGAAGTGGCCTCCAGGTAGCCGATCTCTTCGACCGCCTGCCTGACTTCGGGGGAAAGGCCGAATTCGCTGAAAATCTGTGAATCCATCAAAAAAGCATACTCTCATTTCTGCCGCCTTAAAACCGGCAGACAGAATTCGTCAAAGACCGGAAACCGTATCCGGCATTTATAACTCCGTACAATCCACAAGGCGGCACCCATGGATAAGCCATTAAAAAGAGCGCCCCCGGTACACATTCCGGCGACACTCCCGATATTTTAGCACATCCGCATAGAATATGCAAGTGTTTTTTGTGAACATTTGCATATTTGTAAATTTAAGAACGGGATAAAACGGACCTGTTTCCTAAACGATCTCTATAAACGAATATACCATGTCAACGACTTCACCGATGATCTCCGGCGGCGCTTTTTCATAGAATGCAGCGCTCCGTTTTGACATGTCGAGTGCTTTGACCTGTTCACACATGATAACGCCTGTATTGTTCGTACGGCCGTCGAGTTTTATATGGGTCGGTATGTTTTTATCGGTATTGGAAATCGGGCATACCATAGCCGCGCGGGTATAAGAATTATAAACATTGTTGCTGACAACAAACGCGGGACGGCGGCCTTTCTGTTCATGCCCTGCCTGCGGATCAAAGTCGATGTAAATGATATCGCCCTGCTCGAAAATCATTCCGCAGCCTCGTTTCCCACCGGTGCGCCCCAGTTGCACTCCTCGAAAACATAATCGCCGGAATCATTTTTCAGGCGTTCGGCCAGCGTGACATGTTTCATCCTCTCATGTTTTCGAATGATGATTTTCCCTTCTTCCGATGTGATCTCCACCGTATCGTTCACATCCATGGAAACGGCTTTGAGTATGTGTTTCGGAATGCGTATACCGTTCGAATTTCCCCATTTTTGTATTACAGCGTTCAATTCTGCCACCTCATTCATAATATACACAGTATATAGTATATACTATATACTGTGTATATACTTAGTATATACTTATTTTGCCTTTTATTCAATATCATATCATGATTTTACATTCTGTTCATATTTGAAAAACAGTTTCCGAATGCTGCGGCGCTTTTGCCTTTTCTTCCGGCATATGTCATTTTATAATTTTATATTGACTGCCGCAAACTCCTATGCTACAATGACTTCGGGCAGACTATACCTATTTCCATTTTTTATGAACCATAAAGGGGGACGGCATGTTTACATCACCCGAAACCGAAAAGAAATATACCGAAAGACTCGGCCGGTACGTGACCGCGATGAACGGGGGCACGCCCGACCGCATTCCGATCCGCTTCTTTTTCCAGGAGGCGGCCGCGCGCTACGCGGGGCTGACCGCGCAGCAGGTCGCGCTGGACTACAACCTCGCTTTCGACTGCACCCGGAAGACAGCCGAAGACTTCGGTTCGGACGCGGTCATGCTCAACGCGATCTGGAGCAACTACGGCGTCGCGAAAGCGGCGTCCTGGAAATACCTCTATGTCCCGGGCGTTGATATCGGGCCCGAAAGCGTCCTTCAATTCGGCGAACCCTCCGCCGAAGCGGACCTGATGATGTTCGCGGACGAATACGGCGAATTTTCCAAAGATCCGACCGCTTTTATCGTCGATAAATGGCTGTCCCGCTCGACGACCCGGGTGAAGCCCGCGGGCGCCCCGGCGGATTTCGGCCACAACACCGCCCTGATATCGGGCGCGCTGGCCTATGCCAACTATATGAACGCCTTCGGACCCGCCGCGGCGAAGCTGAAATATCAATCGGGCATCGTCAGCGCCAACTCGGGTATGATCAAAGCGCCGCTCGATATCCTTGCGGACAAATTCCGCGGATACGAGGGTATGGCCGCCGATACCCTCGAGCGCCCGAGGGAGCTGCGCAAAGCGTGCGAGGCGCTGATGCCGCACATCGCGGCCAACGCGCTTGCATGCGCGGACCCCGAAAAGCAGGTCCCTATCACCATCTGGGCCCACCGCGGCTGCGTTCCGTTTATCGGCCGCGACGCTTTCAACAACATATTCTGGCCGACCCTGAAACCCGTCTTCGAGGAGATCATCTCAAAAGGCCATCAGATCCTGTTTTACAGCGAGGGCGACTGGGAAGCCCATTACGACGCGCTGCGCGAGCTGCCCGCCGGAGGCATCATCTATCACCTGACCAAAGGTTCCCCCGAACTCGCGGCCCGCAAACTCAAGGACCGCTTTGCCATCAGCGGCGGCGTCTCCTACGACGTGCTGGCGCGGGGCACCGAAGACGACGTCCGCGCGCACCTGAAAGATCTTTTCTACTGGCTGAAGGACGGCGGGGGCTATATCCTGGACTGCACGTCGCTGATGCTCAGCGACATCAAGCCCGAAAACGTGCGCGCCGCCGTCGACTACACGATGGAGCACGGCGTCTACAGCCGGGGTTCCGCGGCGCGTCCGCGCGGAAAAGCGGAGCCGCAGCATCTGCCGGGGGGGCAGCGCCCTCCCCACACCGTGCGTCCGTGGTCCGAGGAGTCGGCCTCCTACCGCTGCCTCAGCGGCGACACCGCGGCGGTCGAATCCGCGTGGAAAGCCGTCGACGCCGCTGCGTATAACTATCTCTGGACGACGGTACTGTGGTGACCGGCACCGAAAGCAATGACCGCAGATAACGTTTACAACTGATTTAAAAACAAAAGACCGCCTTAAAATGCCGGATCTCCGGTGTTTTAGGCGGTTTTTATAATAAGAGCAATATCTGCGGTTGTTTTGTATTCAAAAACCGAACAGAGACGCGGCGGAGACTATATTTGCATCCGCTGTGTCCCCGTTTACTTTATTGTATTCCGCTCAGGCAGGCGGAAACGCGGTTCCGGATCATTTTTGCTGTCTCTCCGGCAGATTCCGGGCATTCAAAGAACGGGCGAAAATATCCTTCAGCACAACGCGGTCATCCGTGCTCCGGAGGTTGAATGTCACTACACGGGAATGAAGATATCAATCGAAGTCAAGGCATGCGATGCTTATTCAAATTTCTGCGTCACCTCATCATCCGGCACACGGGTCAGAAATACGATCTGCGGTCTGCCGGTAAGCTGATCCTGACCCTTATAGACAAATTTATCGGAGTCGATCACAATCAAAGACGGAACCCATCCGAAGGCCACATCGGAATCGAGCCAGTCGACAAGCAGCACGGGTTCGGTTTCGGATAAGTTTACCCCGTAAAGCCCGGTATCGTTTTTGACGTATAAATCATAACCGCTGCCAATAAAAATATTGGAATTTATAAGACCGATCCCGGTGAACGGGATCTCGAATTTATTACCTAAAGCTTTTTTTTGAACATCTATATAGCGTATTTCGGTTTCTATATCGCCGCTGACGTCATATCTGTATTTTACAAACACATGTCCGTCCGCATCCACAGCTATATCGCTTAAAAATCCCGTTATCGGAATATCAAACAATTTTTTACCGTCGGACGACAGGCATATAAGCGCCGATGAACCTTGCATATGACTTCCCAGATAAATATTGCCTTCCCCATCCAGAACGGCTGAATTTATAAAGAAACTGCTTTCCGGGTTGTTTTCACCGGCGCCGGGACCCGGGAACATCGGTTCGGGGTCTACTGTAAAAACCGTACTGCCGTCCGGAGCTTTTTTAATCAGTCGGAACGACTGTACTTCGGCAGAAATCTGATTATACAGGGCAGCCACGATAACAAGGCTGCCGTCCGGGAACTGCAAAAGGTTATTGATGCCGAGATAGTCGCTTTCCGCTCCGAGATCAATCGGCACGCTTTGGGGATTTTCGCCATTTGTATCTACCGAATATAAAACGGTCCGCATCTTGTAGGTTGTCTGATCGATTACTTCCCTGCACGGCATATACAGTCTGCCGTCAAAATAAGACAGGTTGCCGGGGCGGGATTATAATTTTCCGGAAAACTCAGAAAATCGCTGCGGTATACATTTGTGACGCTTCCTGCGTCCTCGGGTACGGTCTCATCTGTGACATGCAGGGTAACCCCGGGTGTGAGTTCTTCTTTTTTGCATCCGTTCAGCGCGGCCGTGTTCAGCAGCGTAATCGAGCACAGCAACAGCACCATAAATTTTGCTGTCAGGTTTCTTTTCATCATGATACGATACTTCCGTTTCCCGAATGATTTTTCATCTCCGACCGTAAACCCACAGAAATAAATGACGGATCCCGGTTCTTTATGAGAATTTGTTTTATCATCAACGCAATATTCACGGTTGTTTTTGTTATATTGTTATTTTATACTGCATAAAAATGATTCCGCGGCCGTATAAACATCCCGAAAATGCAAATTTTACCTTCAGACTTTATATATCCGTGATTTAGCAACTTTTCCGACGGCAATTGCGGTGGTTTTGTTGTATTCGAAAACCGAATAATGACGCTTGGAGGGCAAAGTGTCGAAATAACAGAAAATATCGAACAGCAACTCGGCGGCAAGCTCTTTATCAAGCCGGGCTTTGAACTTCACGACGAAGGCGCTTGTAAAAAAATCGTCGGATATCGTTTTGCGTACCAGATAGATTTCGCGGACGTTATCCCGCCCGAGTTCAACGATGCGTGCGATATGCTTTTCCGTTTCTTCCATATCCCGTTCGGGTGAAAGTTTATCGCTGCGGCGCAAAACACCCGCTTTGCCGACCGTATCCCTTACCCTTTGTATTTCCTCCGGGGCAACCGCACGCCACTCATCGAGTTCGTCTTTTCTGCCCATGATGCGGCAGAAATCGCCGATCATATTTATACCGGACTCGGTATAATTTGCATTGATCGCCATGGCGCGCCTGATCAATTCGATCCCGCTGCCGTCATATTCGCGCAGCCTGATCTGACCGGCAAGGAAAAGCGGATATGCTTTCGCCTTTTCGTTACCGGTTCGTTCGACCGTCTGCATGCAGAGCCGTGCGGCTTCATCGATACGGGTCAGGTTCATGTAGGAATCGAGCACCGTCCGCATTTCTTCGGGCGGACGTGTCCTGTCGGACTCTTCCCACTCCTTTACCCTCTCAAGCGAACGGGTGTAGATTTTCAGCCGCTTTTTACCGTAATCCTCCTTCATCTGATTGGCAATTCTCTCATCGGTAAATTTCGCCAGACGCGTCCATTCTGTGTTCAGCGCGTTTTCCGACGGTCCGGGCTTTATCTCAAAATCAATAACTCCCAGATTCTTTTGCCGCTGATTGAAAGTCGGATGCGAATTAAGCTGCGCCGGGAGCTCTTTTTTAATCAGCTCCTTCCATACCTCACTGCGTTTTGCCAACGCTTCCCTGAAATGCCGCACGTTTACGCTGCATATATGTTCGGGCAGCGTTTCGTAATCCGCAAAAAGATTATAACGGTCTTCGCGGATATAAAAGTTATAGCAGTTGATTTTTGACATCGCGTTGACGCTGAGCTGCGGATCACCGTATTTAACAATGGCGGAGTCGGCATTTTCCTCGCTTACAAAAGAAGATGCGATGCGGTATTTTGTATAGACGATATTGTATTTCAACGCGGCATATCTGAACATAAAATTAATAACCCCTGCAGGATTGGATGATTTCGCAGTCATAAAGGTCATCAGCATGGCACTGACAAAACCGATGCGTGTGTCGAGATTGATCACATGAGCAAATTCGTGGATTATTATCTGCCTCAGCTCGTTCTCATCGACCACCGAACCGAGCGGAACACCGAGATAAAGGCTGTAACCGCCCGGAATTTCAGCTATACCGGCATTGCAGTTGTTGTCGGGCAGAATATACAGACTGCGGTCGCGGATCTCATAAATATCGCGGACCCCGTCGATTATTTTTGAAATGACCGGATATTCCTCAGGCGCAATCGTGTCTATACGCACAGGACGGAATGATATGCAGTATATACGGTCAACGACGCAGAAAATAAAATACCAACCGAACAATGCCGTAAAAACGAATCCGAACGCCGCACCCGAAAAAAAGCAGAAGGCAATTGAAATCAGGAGCAGCGTTATTATATAAATGATGGTAATGACCGCCGCCGAAATCATCCTCGACCGCGCTGACCCGGAGGATGCCCATTTCGGTCTGCTGGCCTGGACTGGCGATAGGGTGCGCAAGCACGACATTCTGGTGGCAAAAAATTACCTGACCGAAGACG
>CAZVPD010000004.1:40635-57273 GCA_964628455.1 uncultured Lachnospiraceae bacterium | reverse complement strand
CTTACCACTATCGTTAATATTAAAAATTATTGCAACTTGCTATTGCAATTTACGGTTATCATATTTTGGTATACATGATGATAAACCACAAACGCAAGAAGTTACATTTGATGACCAGCTTAACGCATAGTCACGAGCTGCTATCCTATCATAATTTGAATATCCCTTTGTGGACAATAGATTTACTTTATTAATGAGCGCATTAGCATCCGTTATACCGTCCTGTTTCATTGCATTGGAATCCAATGTCAGAACACTGACAGGACATATGATGGTGGAATTACCATCCTGATAATATAATGTGACTGCGCTTGTTTGTTGATTTACCTCAACAATTATGTCCATTGCTAATGTTGTATAAATACCTATATACTCTTTCAATTCTTCTATGTAGCTTGTTATTGCGTTAGCCTGCATATTGTTGGTGCTTTTCGCGGTCAAGACTTGATTCATGCCCTGCACATATGGAAGCTCGTTGACAGAGGTGGCTTTCAACATGGTTTCGCACCGGATTGCCACATAATATTTAACGGACAAATCAGTTTTAAAGTAGTGGAAAACTTCAGTATCAATGTTTTTAAAATAGTAAAATTTACCATAATTTGAATTAAACCACTCTATAGAAGCAAGTCTCGCGTGTTCTTCTTGCATAATATTATCTGATATATCATATGCATTTATCGGAAATATGCCAAGACAAATAAAGAATATCAACGCTATACATATAGTATTAATATATTTTTTCATGTTATTTCCTTTCGTGATTCACATTTTGATTTTTTGGAAAACATCTTAATCTGAGATACAGATTGAGAATATATATGGCGATAAAGCTATAAAGATACGAAAAATACTACATAAACTTGTGTAAAATTGTTTAATTTATATAATTTTACGAACATATCGCCGTATCTTGTGCAGAAATGGTTTCTGTAGAACCTCCATTATATGTTGCTGTAGCTTCAAACACAACCTTGTATTCTTTACCGTTTATACCTGTGAATGTTTCGCTCATGTTTATTGTATTACTGCTTACTGTTCTTGTCCATGTGAGTTCTTCCACCCAAAATATTAAAACTTTTTGATATACAGTGATTGTGCCTTCAATTTGACTGGTTGATGATGATGCGGTCGCTTTTGCACTAACATATCCGGTGTTTCCGCTAAAGTCGATTTGAGTACTTACACCGGTAAAAGCGCTCCAACGTGTTTGTGCTTCACTCGTCACTGTACTGAAGCTGTTACCGGTCGAAGCAGATACATGAAGCGTGCCGACGGCAAACACTAATAAAATGACCAAAGCAAATAGAATAATACGTTTTTTCATACAGACATCCTCTTTTCATTTTATTTGATTCTATTATATATAACAATCAAGAACCATAAATATCACATGTTTTTAAAAAATAGTATATATTTCTGTATATTGCATAATATTGACTTTGATTTTTATTGACATTACCGATAAATAAGATTTTCTATCTTATTAGATAATGGTTTTAATCTATTTTATGCTTTCTGCAATTTTGATTATTTCTTCAGAGTTGATAATTCCGGTCATGGTATACGAGTATTTATCGTCATGAAAATATAATATTGCATTATCATCATTTTCGAACAATATCGCACTGTAACTATTTACTTGTATCTCCGAGAAGGAGTGCTTTTCATTGTCAAAAGAAGTTTCCTTTTCAAGAGGTTTCTGTAGGTAAGTCAGAATCAACTCACCGTTTTTATAATAATCAATTGCATAAGTAAACGGTGTATCAATAACAACATTTTTATCACAGTCTTCGGGGATAATTGCAGGTTCTTTTTTTATAATCTCCGCTGATAGCCCATCTTCCGTTTCTGCAATAAAATATATCACTACATATTTTTCAAACCATTCGGATACAGCGTTGATGAATTCTTTTCTTACGGCCGTAATACTCATGGCTAATATCATCATAATAGACATTATGATAAGACAAGCTGCGATAACATGTTTGAAATTACGCATGCGAATGGAATCCGGAATGGTTTTTGTTTCATACATAAACATTTTACGGATTTTCCTGTCATGTTTTTTATTTATTACAATATCGTTATCGTTAATGGAATACCATAATTTCAAATCATCATCAACTATTGTTTTGGCAAAAATAAATAATAAAGCGTCCATTTTTGCGGATTCAAATTCTGTCATAGAGTTCACCGCCTTTATATTTAATCAATTTTTCTTTTATGCGTAAAATTCGAGTGCTTATGTTTGTTTCGCTTATACCAAGTATACCGGCTATGTCTTTTTGCCTGTAATGATAATAATATGCTAACTTTATAATATCCTGATCTATCCCTTTTAATGAACGCAGAGATTTTTCTACCAAGCGCACAGTTTCTTTTGTTATCAGCAATTCGTCCGGAGTCGGCTGTGAATCTTCAATAACAGTTTCAATTTCATCTCCGTTTTCATCTGTATAATACATAGAAGTAAATATTTTATTTTCGGTTTTCTTTTTCCTGTATTTATTAAATAACACTCCTCTGCTGTATATAATAATCAGAGCAGCGGTTTTATCACTGTCACATTGCATAAATTTTTCGATATCCTGCATTATTTTTATGAAAATATCGTCTAATGCATCCAGAGCATCCTGTTCGTTATGAAGAACACTCCGGGCATATGCTAATATTTTTCGCGAATGTTTCTCATAAAGCACTGTAATAAAATCCCGTTCATCGTTATCCAGAGCATTGAATATAATCAAGAAAATCAAGAGATCACTCCTTTTTTTTAAGTACCTAAATCTTACTATTATTTGTGTTATATTACAATAGCTTTTATTAAATAATATTTTTCTTTCAATATTATATTTGTCGGATTTATGTTGACCGGCGATAATGTATATGATACTATATATTATGAAGAAATTTGTTGAAAACATTTCATAAATGGAACTTCCGAAAACAAATCAAAAATTCCGTTCCGTCATTATAAAAAGGAGGATCGCTATATTATAATTAATTGGAACCGAAAAAATTATCTCGAAAAGCTTAATCGTTACGTGACAGCGATGAACGGAGGCAAACCAGATTGTATCCCGATTCGTTTATTGTTATAGAGGTTGGCGCGGTATGCAGGATTCAATACGCAGCAGGTCGTGCTTGATTACAATCTTGTGTTTAACTGTACCCGTATAATGGCTGAGCACCTCGTCTCCGACGTGGTTATGCTCAACGCAATCTGGAGCAATTACGGCGTTACCAAAGCGGCAAGCTGGTAATATCTCAACGTTCCGGGTATGGATATCGGTCTTGACAGCGTATTGCAGTTCGGAGAACCCTCCGCCGAAAAAGACCTTATGATGTTTACGGATGAATATGACGAATTTTCTTGTAACCCTACCGCTTTTATCGTCAATAAATGAATTTATCGCTCAACTACACGGGTAAAACCTGCTGGCGGAAAGGTTGATTTCGGTCACAATGCTGCTTTGATTTCGTGCGTGTAGGCTTATGCTGAAAAATTTTTATACTGAAAATTTATACTCCCGCACGGAACTTTTACACTCCCGCACGCAGCCGAGGGGGGGTGCATTTGTTCATATATTATTAACAAACTTTAAGCAAAAACAATAAAAATTCATTCGACGATGACACCGAAGCTCTTTTAAGCTAAATTATCAGCCAAATAAAAAATCATTTGAAAACAATGCTTTTCGCGTATAAATGCAATAAAACCCGCTCCAATTTGAAGAGGGTTTTATCGTATCAATGAGATTACATGATGTGGTGCCGGTGGCGGGGGTCGAACCCGCACCCTGTTGCCAGGACTGGATTTTGAGTCCAGCACGTCTGCCAATTCCATCACACCGGCATACTATTACAGCATATCCTGCTTCGCTTTTCGAATTATAACATATACAATAAAAAAAATCAAGATAAATTATACAGCCCGAGACATTTTTCTTCACAAAAAAACTCCCGCCGAAGCGGGAGTTTTCCGGTAAAATCAGTCCTGTTTCTCTTCTTCGGATATTTCGACGGTGATATCTTCGTCCGTGTCCTTATCCGCATCGATGCTGTCGCAGCAGCATTCGTCTTCGCAGCAGCATTCATCGTCTTCGTCACTGCACTCGTCTTCATCGAAGCATCCGCAGTCGCATTCGTCATCGCCGCAGCCGCAGCCGCAGGGAGCATCCGACGCGGATTTTATACCGTGTTTTTTACAGATATATTTGACTACAAAGAAAACAGCGACTACCACCCCGACAAATACCGCAATTTTCACAATCGCAGCGAGCCATTTGTTCACTTCGGGTTCTTTTTTAGCGAGTTTCATAAAATACATAATGGTGTCCTCCTGTTTTAATATTTATACCATTCTATTATAACATGTCTTTCATGTTTTTGGGTCATAAATATAATGGAATAATTGTAAACATTTATATTTTTATTTGTGACCTGCAGAATTTTTTAACAATTTATCAATATCACTTGAAAACAAGAATAATCTGTGATACAATGAATCAAATCAATCGCTGCGGGCAGAAAAACCCGCGCCGACAGCCAAGCGCAGCCCGGCGCTTCTTATAACGCTTGTTCCGGTACAGCTGTCCGCGCACGACACGGAGAAATTTTAAATTTCATGACAGACGACAGTATTCCCCGATGTATTATCATTATCGTGCTGATCGCTGCGGGCGGCATCCTTTCGGGGACCGGCACCGCAATCGACAACTGCAGTTACACACGAATAAAAACTCTTGCGGATGAAGGAAACGCCGCTGCAAGACGCGTCGCGGAAATATTGGCTCATAAAGACATAACGACCCTTACACTCGTAACAGCAATAAATATCCTGTACGTCACTGCAATTGCGATGTCCGCAGTGCTTGCCGCGGAACTTTCGGGTCCGGCAGGCGCTGCCGCGTCAGCGGTTGTGCTGGCGTTATTTGTGTTTGTCTCCGCGGAAACCATTAAAAGAAATATCGCAAATTCCGGAAGCGACCGATTCGCCATGATCATGTCGCTGCCCGTAAAAATACTGTCCATGTTGTTTATCCCGATTACCGCCCTGTTTCTTTTATTACGGGAATTGCAGAAGGGGATGACCCGGCACCGCGATAAAAAAGCGGCGGCTTCGGAATCAATCGAAAAAACGGAAAAAACGGAAACGGAAGAGAAATTTCAGAACTTCATCGAAAACGCGGGAAAAGAAGGGGTCCTCGAACCCGATATAAAACAGATCCTGTATTCGGCAGTCGAATTCGGCGATCTTCGCGCAGGCGACGTTATGACAAAACGCGAAAATATAACCGCGCTGGACGCAGCATTGCCGGCGGAACAAATCCGCGGGCTGTTAATAAAAGCCGAATATTCACGGCTTCCCGTATTCAGGGGAGACATCGACCATATCACCGGCATTCTGCGGCAGAGGGATTACCTCGGCTGCCTCACCGGCGGTCAAAGCGAACCGGCACCCGAAAAGATCGCGGTTCAGCCATACCGCGTCCCTCCGGACATCAAACTTATATCACTGTTTGAGGAAATGTCGCACCGCCGTTCGCATATGGCTGTGGTTTCCGGTCCGGACGGGACGACTCTGGGCATCGTCACCATGGAGGACATTCTGGGAAAAATCATCGGTGAAAATCCGGCAGACAGAGAAAAAACCAAAATACCGGATATCCGCGGCGAAGCGGTCCGGCCGGATCATGAAAAACCGCACGATCACAGAACGGCGCAGACGGCGGTGTCCGCATGACAGAATACGTTCTTTATATCATCGTTCTTCTCGGGACGGTATTTTACGTTTTTTTTACAGGGTCCGAAATTATTTCGGCTGCCGCCGGCCGGCTTCAGAACAGTAAAGCAGCGCATAACGACCGGGAAACAGACGGCAGCACGGATAAACTATCCGGCTATACAGAATCCGCTCCGGCGATTCTTTTGGGGAAAGTGACCGCAGGAACGGCGGCTGTATCCGCAGCAGCGCTGCTTGCCGTCTGCCGTTCTCCGTCAGGCAGCCCGGCAGCTGCCGTTATCGCAATGACAGCTCTGTTTATTCTGATCGGCGGGATACTACCGGGAGTCACAGGTACGGAATATGCCGGGAAACTTTATCCGGTCGTATCAAAACCGCTGCTGGCAGCAGTGCGGTTATTAAGCCCGGCAGCTTCGTTTCTCGGCCGGTTTATCGAAAAAATGCCCGCATTAACCAAACCGAAAGAACCGGTTTCACCCGTCATCATGGAAGAGCTCCGCACCCTGGCCGAGGAAATCAAAGAAGAGGGTGTATTCACGGAACGCGAAAGCGAACTCATTCGCTCCGCAATAGAATTTACGGACGTCACCGCACGTGAAATCATGACGCCCAGAGTAGATATCGATGCTTTTGATATCGATGAAGGGACGGAGGCACTGCTTACAAACTCCAGACTCCTGCGCCATTCGTATTTTCCCGTTTACAGAGATTCGCCCGACCATATGACCGGCGTGCTTTCTTCACGAAGAATTATAAAAGCAGCGGTCTGCGGTGAAGAAATCGACATAAACGAACTGACGGAGCCCCTTATTTTTGTTTTTATGACGCAGACGATTTCATCGATCCTTCACGAACTGCGCCGTATGGGAAGACCGATGGCTGTTGTCACGGACGAATACGGAGGAACGATGGGGATCATAACCGCCGAAGACATCATCGAGGAAATAGTCGGCGAAATATACGATGAAAAGGACGAAACCGAAGAAAAAATACAGGACGCGGGCGACGGCACCTATATCGTCGACGGCAGGACCAATATCTACGACATGTTCGAATTTATCGGGTATACGCCGCGTGACTTTACAAGCGAAAACACAACAGCCGGCGGCTGGGCTGTCGAAGTTACGGACCGTTTTCCGCAAAAGGGAGACAATTTCGAATATGACCTGTTTAGCGTAACCGTTACGGAAGCACAGGCAACCCGCGTGGAAAAGCTGCTTGTCAAAGTCAACCGGCTTTCGGAAAAAGAAGAAGACAGAACAAATAAATACAAAGCGGCCGGCGGGAATAGAATCCGCGCCGCGGAAACGAACGGAATGAAAGATGAAAAACATCAGACAGAAACCCGAATATAACGGAAAACTCGCAATAAAGGACAAACTGCTGACCCCCCAGTCGGGCGTGGAGCTTCAGGCAGGTCTTTTCAGCGATGTATTCAACAACAACAGAGAGTTTCTCCGCACCCTCGATTTAGGCGCGATGATGTATCATTTTGATATCAAAACAGGAACGCCCACCGATTCGCAGCCGTACCGCGGTCATTTCGAAGACAACCTGAAGGGCTCGACCCTTTCGATGTTCCTGATGGGCGCGGCCAATTCGCTGCGCTGGACGGAAGACGCCGACCTTTCGGATCGCATCGAAATCCTGACCGAGCGGCTTTACAGTTCCGCGGAAGAAGACGGATTTATCATGCCGATCAATCAGAGGAATTTCGCCGTCCGGGAATACCCGCATTATGTCCGAATATGGCTGTCCTATGCGCTCGGAGCCGTCGGATTGTCCGCCGATAAAAAGGCTTACGAAGTTCTGAGAAAATGGCAGGACTGGTTCAACCGGTGCATCGACCTTCCGATCATCAAATATCTCGAACTCGCGTTTCAGGGAGTGGTCGCGAGCACCTACGTCTACATGACTCCGATCGGGAAAAAAGAGGACGCGGAGACAACCGTCACCTATTACGAAGAGCCCTGGAGACTGGCGCAGTTCATGCGGCGCGAAAAGAATGCCGTACATATACGAACGCAGCCCGGAACCGAGCCGCACGCACACGGCAGCGAACTTGAAGCATTTGAAGGCTACCTTGATTTATACCGCATAACCGGACGCAATTATTACCTGAATGCCGTTCTCGGCGCATATGAATTATACAGGCGGGACTGGCAGCATACAGGCGGCGGAATTGTCATGTGCGAGGGCATGCCCTCCAACTATCCGGGCTGCAGCTGGATCAGCCAGAAAAATCATTATAACGAGCTGTGCTGCACTTCGTTCTGGATCTATTTAAATCAAAGGCTTCACCGCCTTTTCCCCGATAAAGAAGAATACACGGATGAAATCGAAAAATCGCTGTTCAATGTGGCGATTGCCAATCAGGAAGGAAGCAGGGGCATCCGATATTTCGCCTATATGGAGGGTAAAAAGCAGGAACCCGGCAGCGTTCACTGCTGCTGCGGCGTCGGCACCAGGATCTTCGGCTCACTTCCCGAATTCATCTATTCCATCGGAAAAAACACGATAGCGGTCAACCTTTACACCCCGTCCGTCATCAGGCGAAAAAACATTCAGATCACTTCCGAAGCGAATATTCCGTACAGCAGCCGCGTTCGTCTGACCGTAAACGTAAAGGACCCGATAAAATATACCCTCAGCCTGCGTATCCCCTCATGGACCGGTTCCGATGTGACCATAAAAATAAACGGAGATACCTCTGCCACGGGGAAAGCGGGAACATATGAAAGAATCGAACGCGAATGGAATGACGGAGACATCATAGAATACGAGTTAAATCAAACGTTCCGGATCACGAAATACACCGGCGCGGACGTTATCGAAGGCAAAACCCGCTACGGCATCGAATACGGTCCGCTGCTTTACGCGGTGACGGGAGAACACCCGGCAGAAGGAGTCGACTGGACGACCGGAAATTACACGGCGCTGCTCGAAGAATCCGGGAAACCGCTTTATTATACTATCAAAGGAAACCCGGGATATATGCTGGCTCCGTATTTCGATCTCAAAGACGAAGAATTTTCCTGTTATCCCGTTATGGAATCAGACAGCGAAGAATAACCGGCGTAAAAAAATCAAATCATATGCATTAATCGGAAAGTGACAGAATGGACATTGCCAAACAACTTTTTGTTCAGTTTATATTGATCCTGACCAATGCTTTTTTTGCCGCGACCGAAATAGCGGTCATTTCCCTGAACGAGGGCAAGGTCGAACGCCAGTCGAAAGAAGGTGATAAAAAAGCGACCCGCATGCTCAAAATGGTCAGCGAACCCGAACGTTTTCTTTCGACCATTCAGATCGGCATCACATTCGCGGGATTTCTGGCATCGGCATTCGCCGCCGAAGATTTTTCGGACAGGCTTGTGAACCTGCTGATCCATACTTTTAAAATCACCGGTATTTCACCGGAGACACTGGATACCATATCCATCGTCATTATTACGGTCATCCTTTCATTCTTCATGCTGCTTTTCGGCGAACTGGTCCCGAAACGGATCGCAATGAAAAAGCCGGAACAGCTTGCCCGTGCGGTCAGCGGTATCATCATCGCGTTTTCTACCCTTTTTCATCCGGTCGTGTGGTTCATGTCCGTGTCGACGAACGGAGTTCTCAGATTGTTCGGCATCAATCCGCATGAAAAAACGGACGCGGTATCGGAAGACGAAATCCGCCTGATGATCGACATCGGAGAGGAAAAGGGCACTATTGAATCTGCCGAAAGACAGATGATCGACAATATTTTCGAATTCAACAACAGCAGCGCGGGAGACATCATGGTGCACCGCACATCCATGGTGGTCATCTGGGAAGACGATACGGATGAAGAAATACAAAAAACCATCGAATCAAGCGGCTATTCGCGTTTTCCCGTATGCAGTGAAGATACCGATAATATCATCGGCATTCTGCGCGTCCGCGAGTATCTGGTAAACATGCTGAAGCCGAAACCCGAGCCGCTGCGCAGCATCCTGACACCGGTGTATTTCGTACCAGAAACCGTCCGAGCCGACAGATTATTCAGAGACATGCAGGAAAAGAAGATACACCTGGCCGTTGTGGTCGATGAATACGGCGGCACGAGCGGAATCATCACTATGGAGGACCTTCTCGAAGAGATCGTGGGAAACATTTACGACGAGTCCGATACGGGAACAGAACCGGAAATCACGAAGACCGGCGAAAACGAATGGATCATCGCGGGGACCGCATCCATCGAAGAAATTGAGGAAGAACTGGAAATAGACCTGGACGAAGAGGACAACGACTTCGGAACACTTGGCGGACTGGTCTTCAGCTGCCTGTCGCAGATACCCGAAAACGGCTCGCAGCCGGAGGTGGAGACGCACGGGCTTAAAATACAGGTCGAGAATATCACCGACCATCGCGTCTGCCGGGCAAAAGTCACAAAAATCATCCCGCCCGAACAGGAAACGGAAGAGGAATAAAAAAAGGCTGCAGGACAGGGATGTCCGCAGCCTTTTTAAACCGGTCAGTTGATCCTGATCTCAATATATCCGACATTGAGATCCGAAGAAGACGAAATTTCCACGGTATTCACCTGAGAAAGCACGGACGGGTCTGCGACAGGCAGTTCATACAGCGGGAGCGAAGTATAATCGCTGACAAGGCCGGCAGATCCTTTTACGGAAAGAGGCGACGCGTTGATGAAAACCGAGAGGACAGGCGCGGACCCGTCCGCGGATTCGGCGCCGATGAGCAGCGCAGCGGGTGAGCCGGGCATGACCTTGCCCGTCCGTATACGGAACATCGCCCAGCTGCCTTTCGCGATATGGCGCGGGAGCTGCGCATTTGTGCTCTCCCAAAACGAAAGCGCATCGCTTCCGCGGTAGGTGATCAGATGGGACCGCCGGCCCGGCAAAGCTGTCTGCTCCGAGCCGATCTGCAAAAGAAAATCACGGTAATTCCCGTCATCAAGCGGGTCCCGGCCTGTACCGTTCGAGACCATGCCCGGAAGATGAAAATAATTGAATAGATAAAGCTTATCCGCGCCTGCGGAAAAATACGCGGCGGCCGCGGCTGTCACCGTCTCGATGCTGTTGAAAGTGTTTTCAGCCGCCGGCTGTTCCTTGACAATAACTTCGATGCCCGCGGCGAGCGTCGTATGATACGGCGCCAGAAGGCGCTTCCATATTTCAACGGGCATATCCATATCCGTAACGGAAAAACGCGCCGAGGGAATAACCGTATCTACAAGGCCTTCGGAAGCCCAACAGGCCACGTCAAAACCGAGCCAGAGAGCGGTTTCGGGACTTGCCGTCGTACGGACGGCGATTTTTATTTTATGCCCGCGCAAGGCTTCATGCCTGTCCGCTGTCTTCCGCACTTCGCGCATGAAGGCATTCATAATATCTATACCGCGGTATTCGCCCCCGGGAGGAAAGAGATAGGCTTCCCGCAAAAAATCAAGTTCGATGCCGTCGGGGTCATAGCGGGTGAGAACTTCATCTATAAGGGCAAGAAAACGGGTGCGCACCTCAGACAGTGCATAATTATAAAGCGGGGCGAAGTAATCGCCGTTTTCGCGGTGAACAAACCTGCGGAGCTGAGGATTTGCGTAATAATAGTCGGGCGCCAGCACGGACGTTTCCGAATGCAGTTCATGGGCATCGTTCATGCGGAACGACATCCATGAACGGACGCCGGTTTTTTTCAGACAGTCAAGCCATACCCGAAAGAGATCGAAGTTCCACTTTTCGTAAATTTCGTGATACGAAGCAGCCCAAGTATCCGTGTAGTCGACGGGACGGCCGTTTTCGACGGTTTGACGGTATTTATCGCCGTAAGTTTCCCATACTTTTGAAGGAAAGGAAGCGAGACGCGCGCAGACGCACAGCATGACATCCGTAACGGGAGTGCCTTCATACTGCTCCATTGCGGCACGTGCGTAAGACACGGCTTCATCGCGGTCCCGGGCACCGGCGCCATATCCGTTTTTCATCGAATAAAAATAAAAGCTGTCATCCCAGTTGATCATGATACCGCTCATTGCAGCATCCTCCGTTTTAATAAATTCGCCCGCAGGAGAAAAAGGGTGTTTGCCTGTAAAAATCAATCAGCTCACGGTGAATTCCGCTGCGACCGGCAGCATTTCCCCGCCGGCGTTCAGAACCTTAACGAAACGGTACGTTCCGGCAGGCAGCGTGCCGTAATATCCGGCAAGCGGAAACGACTCGGAGTTGGTTTCCCCGGGCGGCAGAATAATCCATAATTCTATCCAGGCAATGTCTTCAAGCGTGGGTATGACGTACCATTCATCCCTGTATTTCAGCTCCAGCAGAGGTTCATACCCGTAGCCGTATTCCTTATCGCTTAAATTTTCGATCGTTACGGGCACATTTTCCGCATCAGGCTCCACTTTTTCCGCGACGATCTTCATCGCCGCATCCGCTGCCTCAATGACCGCAGGATAAGCGCTTTTTTCCAGTTCTTCGATATTCCAACCTTTCAAAGAACTGCAGGAACAAAACAGAAGGGAAGAAAGTGCGAGAATCAACACCAATGTTCCGATTTTCACAGACAAAACCGCCTTTCACGAAAATTATAAAAAACATTCATCTTTTATCTGTTATATCATAAAATATCGCAAAACATACGAATACTATATTGACACATTGTTAACAATGTGATACAATGGTTTCAAAGACATGGCAAACATGTTTTATTACATTATTTTTTCAGGAGGAGCATATATGAGAAAAATTCTCGCGCTCGCAATGGTCATTATCATGGCCGCAACTCTCGCAACCGGCATTTCCGCAGCAAACGTTAACTTCAATGCCGCCAAAGGCACAGCCGTGGTCGACTGTGTAAAAGACGACGTCTATCTCGCAGCAGACGAAGTTGTCGTCGCTTTCGGCGCAACCGCCGACACGTCTTCAGGCAAGGTCTGGTCCGTATGGGACGACAAGGCGCTCTATTTTTATGCCGAAATCGCAGACAAAACCCCTTCATCCGCAAAACACGCCGAAGATTCGGTATGGCAGCGTGACTCGTGCGAATTCTATGTAGACTTCACAAACGCTCAGGAAGACACCGACATCACAACCATCAACGCCGCGCAATACACCACCGGACTCCCTTACAGCAACGGGGAATTCTGGGGCGGTATGGGCGGACACTGGAATACCTACCATGACCAGTGCACCTATATGACCAAAATCGTCGACGGCGGCTGGGTCGTGGAAGCCATGATCATCTACGGCGCGGAATTCAAACCCGCAGTCGGAACCGTTATCGGATTTACCGTTGCCATCAACGACGACACAGACGACGCCGACGGACGCGAATTCCAGATGATGATCAGCGAAGGTCAGTCAAACGCATGGTCCACCACCGGCGCATTCTATGACAGACTTACTTTCTCCGACGCTGCCTATGTGCCTCCCGTTGTTGAAACGGAAGCTCCCGCAACCGAAGCTGCGGCAGAAGCCGCCCCCACGGAAACAGCACCGGCCGCTCAGACTTCCGATATCGCAGGTCTGGCCGTTCTCGTCTCGATGATGGCTCTTGCCGGCATCGCAGTCAGCAAAAAGAAATAAAACAAAATCCGGGTAATAGCGCACCGCAGCCAAACAAAACGTTTGCCGCGGTGCGCTTTTTTTTATTGCCGCCGAGAATGAAATCAAATAAACACTTGAATATATTAAAATGTAAAAATATAAGCAGGCAAAAAAATAAAGGAACATTAACACAGGTGTTTTTATTACTAATAATTCAAATATACGGATATAAAAACCGGTATTCGCCGCCGGACCGGTCATCGAAGCGGACAATTTTAAATCCGCAGTGATCTATGACGTTCCCGCGGAAAGAGATATACACAGGAATTACCGAACCTTACCCCCGGCGGAAAAAGACCGGACTCTTAAAAAACCGTTGGCATGTTCGCTTGTTATAAATACAATACCTATATATCGAAGCCGGCGGTTTGACGGAGTATAAGAGGCATCCGATATTTAATACGGTTTGGGCGGAATATTGTTCGAAAATCCGGAATATTCCCGGCGCTGCGGTGAAAATACAATGCGGGACGTATTTCCGGATGAAAAATTCCTTCATTATTTTACAACAAAATACAGATAAGGAATATAACTCATCATTTATATTTCCGCTCGATCGGAATCCAAACCTCATAGTATCTGTTTTTATTCCGCACAGCTTTATCCGTCCAAAGATGATAAACTTCGACGATCAGACTGCTTTTCAGCCTGTAACCGGAATCCGGCAGCCAGGAATCAAAAATCAGCTCAAGCAGCTTGGGAAACTCTTCCCAGGCAAGTCCTCCGCGGCCGGTCCTGAACGCGGCATACGTTCCTGCCGGAATACTATACTTTTCAAGGGCGTCATTTTGCGTATCTGCCTTTTCACGTGCGATCCTGTATTTCCCGTCCTGCCAAATGCCGTACCATACACCGTCATACGAATGGTTTAGGGTTTCGTTCCAACGTCCGGTGCATATCTGTCCCGGCACATCGTCGCATTGCTCCGACCACATGATATGCCGCAATTCTTCTTTTGTTTTGTAATCTTTTCCTTCAAATTGACCCGATACGCCGTAAACTTCGATATCTGCCGGTTCAATGATTCTGAAATCCATTTCTCTCGCCCCTTTGATCAAAATACTGAAAGAAACCGGCGGATATATTTTTAACGATTCATGCGGATCCCGCGCCCGTGCCGGCGTGACGCCGTGCTGTCTTTTAAACGCTTTCGAAAAGGCATCGGCGCTGTCCCAGCCGTACAGGACGGCAACATCGATGACCTTTATATCGGAATCACGCAAGTCAAAGGCAGCGAGTGTAAGCCGTCTGCGGCGTATGTATTCATTCAGAGTCATCCCCGTCATATAAACGAAAAATCGCATGAAACTGTCTTTCGACACGCAGGCCAGGCCGGCAGCTTTATCAAAATCGATTTCGCAGCGCAGATTTTCCTCGATCAGACGCATCGCATTATTCAGTTGTTTAAGCATATCCATACGGTTCACCTCCCGATTATGATTATACTCTGTATAAAAGGAAAGCACCCGACTTTTTACGGTCAGGAATAACCCGCCGAAATTTCATATTCCGGTCTTTCCCGCGATATCATCCGTATGAAAATAAGTTTCGCTTATGATACACCGTATGCCGAATTTTGTCAATGCATTTTTCATATGATTTATAAAAAATCACTTGACAAAAAGTGAATAAAAGACTATAATATACGAAAGTAACGTTCACCATCAGGAGGAGACGGCTATCATGAAATTCGGTGAAAAACTGAAACATGCGCGCATTTCGGCAGGACTGACACAGGACGCACTCGGAAAAGCCGCGGGACTCACAAAGCGAACCATCATAAATTATGAAACGGGAAGCCGTTACCCGCGTGAACGGTCCGTGTATTCGGCTCTGGCCGGAATATTGAATGTCGGCGTAAATTATCTCTTGACCGAGGACGAGGAATTTATAACCGAAGCCGGATCAAAATATGGTTACAGAGGAGAAAAGGAAGCCCGCGAGCTCCTGAGCCGCACATCCGCGCTGTTTGCGGGCGGGGAACTCGACGAAAAAGAAAAGCTTGCCTTTCTGCTCGAAATTCAGGAGCTCTATATCGAGTCCAAGGAAAATGCAAAAAAATACCACGCAAAGAAAAAATAAAAAAGCATTATCCGAAAACCGATGACCGCCATACGGGATGAATTTAAAATCCGATATTTATTGCTGCCTGATATATAAAAAAGAACCGCCGCCCGGATATAATCCCTTGTGTATTGATTTGAAATGATTTTGTTATTTCAAATACCTGCCATACACGGAGCATATCAGGCCGGCCGTTTTTTTATAAATAATTTATTGTTTACAAACAACCGGTTATGTGATTTTATCACCGAAAAAAACGGTGGATTCATGTATAATAGCCTTTATAAAGAAAAATCAAATTTTATGCATAAAATGCGGAAGGGAAGTGTCCATGGAATATATCATATCTTTCCTCGAGGGGATCATCACTTTCATCTCTCCCTGTATGCTTCCGATGCTTCCCATCTATATTACTTATTTTTCCGGTTCGGAACCGTCGGAAACCGTAAAAAACAAAGCTCTCAAAAACGCAGTCGGTTTTGTATTCGGATTTACCCTTATATTTATCCTGTTAGGCGCGTTCTCGGCAACGCTGGGGAAATTCCTGCTTGTTTACGGCAGCGCGTTCAATATTATATTCGGGATCATCATCCTGTTATTCGGCTTGAATTTTATAGGTATTTTAAAAATCCCGTTTCTGAACAATCAGATCCGGTATAATAAGAATACAAGCATGAGCGGATTTTTTTCTTCTGTATTATTCGGGATCATTTTTTCGGTCAGCTGGACGCCGTGCGTCGGAGCTTTTCTGGGTTCCGCACTGATGCTTGCCGCGCAGGGCGGAGAAACCTTTAAAGGAATCCTGATGCTTTTGAGCTTTTCGCTGGGACTGGGCATTCCTTTTATCATAAGCGCCGTATTGATCGACCGTTTAAAATCAACGTTTGATTTTATCAAAAAAAATTACAGGATCATCACTATCCTATCCGGGGGACTGCTCATCATCATCGGCATTCTGATGGCAACGGGACTGCTGGGATACTTTTTTTCCGTATTCACTTTTTAAGGGAGAACTAAAGAATGGAGAAGCACATGAATCAGAAGACAAAAACACTGCTGCTGATCTTGATATTTGTCGTGTTTATCACAGCGGCTTATCTTATCTACACGAATATTTCCGCCAATTACAATCCTCCTGTGGAAACACAGGCTGTGGAGAAAGGCGAAACCGATCCCGGTCAGACGGAAAATGAAAATCCGGACGCTGAAAAAGCCCCTGATTTCACGGTA
>CAZVPD010000004.1:14478-40625 GCA_964628455.1 uncultured Lachnospiraceae bacterium | reverse complement strand
ATATGACGCCGAAGGAAACGCCGTCAGGCTTTCGGACTTTTTCGGCAAACCTATCGTTCTCAACTTCTGGGCAAGCTGGTGCCCCCCGTGCAAAAGCGAAATGCCGCACTTCAACGAAGTATATAACGATATGAAGGATGACGTGATCTTTATCATGGCGGACCTTGTCGACGGGCAAAGAGAAACCGTTGAGAAAGGCAAACTTTTTATAGAAGAATCCGGCTATACATTTCCCGTATACTACGATACGGACCAAAGCGCAGCTTATACCTACGGCATCTCCTCCATACCGACCACCGTCTTTATCGATCAGAACGGCGTCATCGTAAAAGGATATACCGGTTCGATAGACAAAGACACGCTGGCTGCGGCCATTGACCTGATTACGGAATAAAAGAATAAAAGGAAAGAGGGAGGGGACAATGCATTTTTGCATGTGTCCCCTCCCTCTTTTAAGTTATATTTTACTTAATATCATCCCTGTCATCTCGTCGGTGGAAAGCGGGGATGCCGTATCGGAATCCGCGATGTCCGCTGTCCGCCAGCCTTCGGCCAATACAGTGAATACGGCTTTCTCGATACGCTCCGCTTCACCGGGAAGATCGAGCGAATATCTGAGCATCATTGCGGCAGATAAAATCGTTGCTATGGGATTGGCCTTATTCTGACCCGCGATATCCGGAGCCGATCCGTGAATCGGTTCGAACAAGCCGCATTTACCCGCTCCGACAGAAGCGGACGGAAGCAGGCCGATGGACCCCGTAAGCATGGAGGCTTCATCGGAAAGAATATCCCCGAACATATTGCTGGTCACTAAAACATCGAATTGCGAAGGATTTCTGATAAATTGCATTGCGGCGTTGTCAACCAGCATATCCGATAATTCGACCCCGGGATATTCGGCCGACAGCGCGTGCATCACTTCACGCCACAGCCTCGAGCTTTCGAGCACATTTGCCTTATCGACGCTGACAAGTTTTTTCTTCCTTTTCAGAGCGGATTCAAAAGCGACGCGTCCGATTCTCTCGATTTCCGACACGGAATAGCATTCGGTATCAAAAGCCTCGGTTCCTCCCGCGCCCTGTCTCCGGCCTCTTTCGCCGTAATACATACCGCCGGTCAGTTCCCTGATGATCACCATATCGATGCCTTTTTCGGCGATATCCTTCCGGAGCGGACAGGAAGAGACCAGCGGTTTGTACAGAACAGCCGGACGGATGTTGGCATAAAGACCGAGTTCGCTGCGCAGCCCGAGCAGCGCTCTTTCCGGTCTGAGATGGCCCGGAAGGGTGTCCCATTTCGGTCCGCCGACGGCACCCAGCAGGACCGCGTCGCTCTTTTTGCAGATATCGACGGTTTCCCGGGGCAGGGGTATCCCTGATTTATCTATGGCACAGCCGCCGGCAAGCGTATCGTGAAAGCTGAACCCCAGGCCTGATTTTTCAACCGCCCGGTCCAGTACCTTCACCGCAGAAGATATGATCTCGGGTCCGATTCCGTCCCCTCTTACCAGCGCGATGTTATATGTCATGCTTCAAAACCATCCCTTCAGCGGATTTTACGGCTTTCATAAAGTTATTCAACGTTCATCCTCCAGCAAACCTTCGGCAGCGGCTGCCAGAAGTCCTCCGGCTAAGATGATCTTCTGCAGAAACGGAGGGAAAGGGCTGATCCCGTATACGGTGTTTTTCGTTTTGTTGACGATCCTGCCCTCGTCAAAATTCACTTCAAGGTCGTCTCCGTTTTCGATTCCCGAAACAGCCTCCGGGCACTCAACGATCGGCAGACCTATGTTGATGGCATTGCGGTAAAAAATACGGGCAAAATCGGAGGCTATGACACAGGAAATCCCGGAAGCCTTGATTGCCAGCGGAGCATGCTCCCTGGAGGAACCGCAGCCGAAATTCGTTCCGGCTACCATGATGTCGCCGGGACGAACCCGCCTGACAAAATCCCGGTCGATGTCCTCCATGCAGTGGGAGGCCAGTTCAGCCGTATCGGTCGTGTTCAGATACCTCGCGGGGATAATAACGTCGGTATCTACATTATTTCCGTATTTGATTGTTTTTCCGGATACTTTCATTTTTGTGCTCCTTCTATCAGGTCGGGAGACGTTATTTTACCCGTAATTGCCGAAGCGGCGGCTACGGCAGGACTTGACAAATAAACTTCGCTTTCGGGATGTCCCATACGGCCGACAAAATTCCGGTTTGTAGTGGAAAGAGCACGTTCTCCTTTTGCGAGAATACCCATGTGTCCTCCGAGACACGGACCGCAGGTCGGAGTTGATACGGCGCAGCCCGCGTTGACGAAGATCTCGAAAAATCCGGCCTTAAGGGCTTCGAGCCAGATTTTCTGAGTCGCCGGAATGATGAGCGTCCGGCAGTCCGGATGGACCTTCCTTCCGGATAGAATCTCGGCGGCAATTTTTAAATCTTCGAATCTGCCGTTTGTGCAGGAACCGATGACCACCTGGTCTATTTTAACA
Source organism: uncultured Lachnospiraceae bacterium (assembly GCA_964628455.1). Lineage (GTDB taxonomy): Bacteria > Bacillota > Clostridia > Oscillospirales > CAG-272 > JAQVWU01. The sequence goes on along the minus strand of CAZVPD010000004.1, from coordinate 38,137 downwards.
TCTCCCACTTCATCAATCGTCCGGGTGTTGTCAGGCAGATGAGGGAAAGCAACCGTCGGTCTGATTTGCGAAAGATCGATCTCAAACACTTCGTCGTATTCGGCATTGTCATCCGCCTTATATACAACGGAACTTTTTTGCCTGTGCTCTTTTTCGTAGGCGGCGGTTTTTTCGTCAAAGTCAAAGATACCGTTTTTGGCGCCGGCTTCAATCGCCATATTCGCCATGCACAGCCTGTCATCCATCGTCAAATGGGCAAGACCGTCTCCGGTGAATTCCATCGATTTATACAATGCCCCGTTTACCCCGATTTTTCCGATGATATGAAGAATGATATCCTTCCCGGATACCCATCTGCCCGGCTTGTTCTTTAATATAAATCGGATCGCCGACGGAACTTTAAACCAGGCTTTCCCCGATGCCATCGCAAAAGCCATATCGGTAGAACCGACGCCGGTTGAAAATGCGGAAAGAGCGCCGTAGGTACAGGTATGGGAATCGGCGCCGATGATCAGTTCACCGCTGCCGACAAGGCCTTTTTCGGGAAGCAGCGCGTGCTCAACGCCCACCTCACCGACGTCATAGAAATTTTCGATATCGTTTATTTTGGCAAAAGTCCGGACAAGTTTACACTGCTCAGCTGCTTTGATGTCTTTATTGGGGGTAAAATGATCCATAACCAGGGCGATCTTCCGCTTGTCGAAAACATTCCGGCTTTTGATCTTATTATATTCCTTGATAGCCACAGGAGATGTTATATCATTGCCCAACACCAGATCAACCGACGCAATAACTATTTCACCTGCTTTTACGCTGCTTTTATTGCAATGCGCGGCAAGTATTTTTTGTGACATTGTCATTGGCATAGTTTTACTTCCTCTTATTTAATTCGGGATAATTTATATTCGATCGAGTCGGCAAGCGCAATCCAGCTTGCCTGAATGATATCCGTCGATACGCCGACCGTTGTCCAGAAATTCTGCCCGTCCGTAGATTCTATTATAACCCTTACGCGGGCCGCCGTAGCGTGGTCGGTTTCCAAAACACGCACTTTGTAGTCGATCAAATATACATTATGGAGCTGAGGATAGAAAACCGAAAGAGCTTTCCGAAGCGCGGAGTCAAGCGCGTGCACGGGACCGTTTCCGAGTGAAGCCGAGGTTTCGCTCTTATCGCCTACATTGATGTTTATCATAGCCGAAGACGTCATTTTTTGATTCGGAGAAGGATATTCCCCGGTGGTTTTATACATCACAAGTGTAAAATGAGGTTTATATAAATTCAACGCTTTTAATACAACGAGTTCGAAACTCGCATCAGCCGACTCGAACTGGTATCCATCATGCTCGAGCTGCTTGAGCTGCTTCATAATCAAGACAACCTCCTCGGAATCCTTGGTAAGGTGAGGAGCTATATCTTTGATTTTAGCCAGAACCGTGGTCCTGCCGGAGACTTCCGACATTAAAAATTTACGCTTGTTTCCCACCGATTCGGGATCTATGTGTTCATAGGAACCCGGTAGTTTGGTGAGAGCGTCGATATGCATTCCGCCTTTATGTGCGAAAGCGCTTTCACCCACATAAGGCCTGTCTTTGGCAACGGTGAGATTTGCAATACCGGCTATTTTCAATACGGTCTCGGAAAGCGTGCTGATGTCGCCGCTGATGCAGGCGTAATCCTGTTTGAGCTGCAGATTCGGAATGATCACGCTCAGGTCGGCGTTGCCGCAGCGTTCGCCGAATCCGATAAACGTACCCTGTACCTGAACCGCCCCCGCGCCCACCGCAAGTATGGAATTTGCGACAGCACAGCCCAGATCATTGTGGCAGTGTATGCCTATTCTGCGGCCGGGAAACTCTTTTATGACCGACTCGGTAATGCTCAGTATTTTATCGGGCAGCACACCGCCGTTTGTATCGCAGAGACACAGCACGTCGGCGCCTCCCCCGGCAGCGGCTTTTAAAACGGAGAGGGCATAATCCGGATTTGCCGCATATCCGTCAAAAAAATGCTCGGCGTCAAAAATCACTTCTTTGTTCCTGCCTTTTGCGCAGGCAACGGTGTCCCTGACCATCGCAAGATTTTCGGTCAGTGAAACCTTCAGAATTTCAGAAGCGTGCAGGTCCCATGCTTTTCCGAATATCGAAACAGCGGGCGTATCGACTCCCAGAAGCGACAATACATGCTCATCCTCTTCGGGTTTCATGTTTTTTCGTCGGGTACTGCCGAAAGCGCAAAGTTTCGCGCTCTGAAGGTGCAGTTTTGCGACATTTTTAAAAAACTCGATGTCTTTCGGATTGGAAGAGGGATTGCCCGCTTCGATGTAGGCGACTCCGAATTCATCCAATGCACGCACTATATTCATCTTGTCAAGCACGGAAAAAGAGATGCCTTCGCTTTGCGCCCCGTCACGCAGGGTGGAATCGAAAATTTCGAGCCGTTTCATTCATTCACCTCTTTTCAAAGAATTTTATAACGTATTCCGTTTATTTTATCCGTCGAGCAATACAGCTCCGCGGTCGGCGGAAGTCACGAGTTTCTGATAACGGCCCAGATATCCCTTTTCGGCAGGACGTTCCTCGGGCCGGAGCTCCGCTTTTCTGCGGGCAAGTTCGCTGTCGTCCACCAGAAGTTCCAGACGGTATTCGGGAATATTGATCTCGATCATATCACCCTCACAGACATAGGCGACCGGTCCTCCCCTCTGAGCTTCGGGTGAAACATGCCCTATGGCCGCTCCTCTTGTTGCACCCGAAAAACGGCCGTCCGTGATCAGTGCAACTTCCTTATCAAGGCCCATACCCGCTATAGCGGACGTGGGAAGCAGCATTTCGCGCATGCCGGGGCCTCCGGCAGGACCTTCATTGCGTATTACAACCACATCGCCGGCGTTGATTTTACCCGAGTAAATCGCGGTTACCGCATCTTCTTCGCATTCAAATACCCGGGCGGGTCCTTTGTGATACTGCATTTCCGGAGAGACCGCACTGCGTTTGACGACAGAACCGTTAGGAGCAAGCGAACCGAATAATACGGCAATTCCGCCTGTCGGCGAATGAGGATCGGCAATGCTTTTGATCACATTACGGTCGGTTATCTCCGAGCGGGAAATATTATCTTTTATTGTTTTCGCGGAAGAGGTTATCAGAGAAGTATCCAGCAAATCCCCTTTGCTTAATTCATTCATAACGGTATATACACCGCCTGCGGCAAATAAATCCTGCATATGATATTTGCCTACCGGAGCAAGCCGGCAGAGATTAGGCGTCGACGAACTGATTTCATTGATTGTTTGCAGATCGATTTTCAAACCGCATTCCGAAGCTATCGCGCACAGATGCAATACGGAATTTGTCGAGCATCCGAGCGCCATATCGACACGCAGGGCATTCATAAAAGCTTTTTCGGTCATGATGTCAAGCGGTCTGATGTTTTTTTCCACAAGCCCGAGTATCTGCATGCCTGTTTTTTTCGCAAGCCTCAGACGGTGCGCATAGACGGCGGGAACCGTTCCGTTTCCTTCAAGCGCCATACCGAGTGCTTCGGTCAGACAGTTCATCGAATTCGCCGTAAACATTCCGGAACACGACCCGCAGCCGGGACACGCGTTGCACTCGTAATAACCGAGTTCTTCGTCCGAGAGCTTACCGGCTTTATACGCGCCGACCGCTTCGAAAACCGTATTCAGATCCATGGATCTGTTGTTTTCGTCTTTTATCGACAGCATAGGGCCGCCCGAAACAAAGATCGACGGAATATTCAGCCTCGCGGCAGCCATCAGCATTCCGGGCACAACCTTGTCACAGCTCGGTACAAATACGAGTCCGTCAAAGCAGTAGGCGTTTACCATACATTCGACGCTGTCGGCGATAAGTTCCCTGCTTGCAAGGGAATACTTCATGCCCTTGTGTCCCATCGCAATTCCGTCGCAGATAGCTATGGTATTGAATTCGACGGGGGTTCCCCCGGCTGCCAGAACACCGTCCTTAACAGCCCGGGCGATTTTATCGAGGTGGATATGTCCGGGAACAGCTTCGTTAAAAGAATTCACGATGCCGATCAGAGGTTTGTCAAGCTGTTCGGGCAGATATCCCATCCCCATAAAAAGGGATCTGTGAGGTGAACGCTCGATTCCCCGCAAAACTTTATCGCTGTTCATAGGATCCTCTCAGTCTTTCTTCCAGCTCATTTTTTCTCTGAGTTCCGCACCGACGCTTTCGATCTGGTGTTCCGCCTGTATGCGCCTCATGGCATTGAAATAAGGGCGGTTGGCCTGATTTTCGAGGATCCAGTTGCGCGCGAAGCTGCCGTTTTGAATTTCACCGAGAACTTTTTTCATTTCCTGTTTTGTCTGATCCGTGATAATGCGGGATCCTGTCACATAATCACCGTATTCCGCCGTGTCGCTGATGGAATAACGCATGAAAGAAAGTCCGCTGGCGACAACGAGGTCGATGATCAGCTTCATTTCATGAAGACACTCAAAGTATGCGCTTTCCGGCTGGTATCCGGCTTCGACCAGCGTTTCAAAACCGGCTTTGATCAGAGCGGTTACTCCGCCGCAAAGAACAGCCTGTTCGCCGAACAGATCCGTTTCCGTTTCCTCTTTAAATGTAGTTTTTAAAATACCGGCCCTTGCTCCTCCGATGCCCGACGCATAAGCCAGAGCTATATCCATGGCATTGCCGCTGACATCTTTATATACGGCCACAAGATTCGGAACTCCGCGTCCCTCGACATACTGGCTTCTGACGGTGTGTCCCGGTCCTTTCGGAGCGATCATGATGACGTCGACATCCTCCGGAGGGATAATCTGACCGTAATGAATGTTAAATCCGTGCGCGAAGGCCAGCGCGCTTCCGCTTTTAAGGTTAGGGGCGATATCTTTGCGGTAAAGCTGAGCCTGTTTTTCATCATTGACCAGAATCATCACAACATCGGCCTGTTTCACAGCGTCCGACGTAAGCATTACGGTAAGACCCGCAGCTTCAGCTTTCTTCCGGGAAGGGGAACCCTCGTAAAGTCCCACGATGACCGATACTCCGCTGTCATGAAGGTTGAGCGCATGAGCGTGCCCCTGACTTCCGTATCCGATCACAGCAATTTTTTTTCCGTTAAGCCGGGATAAATCACAGTCCTTCTCATAATACATCTGTGCCATTTGCATTTTCCTCCTCGTTATTTTTTAATATATAATTTCCTCTGCCCACAGCGGTTATGCCGGTGCGGCAGAGTTCCGTTATGCCGTAAGGCATTAAGAACTCTATAAAAGCATTGATCTTCGAAGTGTCGCCTGTCAGTTCGAGTATCATCGCATTCAGCGAAAGATCCACGATCTTTGCGCGGAAAACCGACGCAGCCTGCATGATCTCACTTTGCTCGCCTTTTTGCGCGCGGACTTTCAGCAGGAGAAGTTCCCGGAGAACGGTTTTTTCCAGGTCCATCAGTTCGATCGTCAGAACATCGTGCAGTTTTGAGAGCTGCTTCATGATCTGTTCCCTGGTATAGCCGTCCCCCGTGGCGGAAATAGTGATGCGGGAAATCAGCGGGTTCACCGTTTCGCCGACAGACAAACTGTCGATATTAAATGCCCTTCTCGCAAACAATCCCGAGATGCGCGTCAGAACACCCGCTTCGTTTCTCACCAGCATGCACAGGATAAATTTCGTTTTAGCCGAATCCTCCATTGCATCACCCCCTCAGTATAATATCGTTGATCGTTCCGCCCGGCGGAATCATCGGAAGAACTTTTTCATCGCTGTCGACGAGAGCATCGATTAAAACGGGACCTTCGGAAGCGAAAGCTTTTTCCAGAACAGGCGCGAGTTCATCCAGTTCCCGGATGCGGAAACCTGCGGCGCCGAACGCCTCGGCCAGTTTCACAAAATCGGTTTTTCTGTTCAGGGTGGTATTCGAGTACCGTTTGTCAAAGAACATCGTCTGCCACTGACGTACCATACCGAGAGCGTTGTTGTTCATGACGATGACAATCAAAGGCAGGTTATTCTGTACGGCGGTCGCCATTTCATTGAGATTCATATGGAAACTTCCGTCGCCGGTAAACAGAACGGTGCGCTTTTTGTTTCTGCCGATGCAGGCGCCTATAGCCGCACCCATGCCGAAACCCATGGTGCCGAGTCCTCCCGAAGTGATATAGGTACGCGGATTTTCGAACTTATAGTACTGGCTGACCCACATCTGGTGCTGTCCGACATCGGTAGCGACGGCAACATCACCGCCGGCAAAACTTCTGACCGTTTCTATGATGACCTGAGGCGTCAGTTTGTTTTTTGCCATCTCAAGGTGACTGTCGGGACAGCAGCGGATCTCATTGACCTCCTCCTCCCATTCCAGACGTGTATGTCTTTCGATCAGAACATTCAGCTTTGACAGAACATCCTTCACGTCACCCAGCACCGACACATAAGCAGGTATGTTTTTTCCGATTTCGGCAGGATCGATATCGATGTGCAGTATCTTTCGTCCTTTTGAAAATTCCGGTTTGTTCCCCGTAGCCCTGTCGGAGAATCTGATGCCCACGGCGATAATCAGATCCGACATGGACATGACTTTTGACGCCATATACTTTCCGTGCATCCCGGTCATACCCAGATTTTTCGGGTGGCCGGAGGGAACGGCTGAAATGCCCATCATACTCAGTCCTATCGGCGCGTCGATCCGTTCGGCAAAATCCAGCAGTTCCCGGGACGCGTCCGCCAGGACCACTCCGCCGCCGGCATAGATGAACGGACGCCTGGATTTTCCGATCAGCTCAACGGCCAGTGCGATTTCCTCGTCCGACACGTTTTTACGCAGTTTTTTCCGCTGTTTTTCCTGCGGAATATATTCGCAGAGCGCCGTCTGAATGTCTTTCGGCACATCGATCAATACAGGTCCGGGCCTTCCCGATGTCGCAATCTGCAGGGCTTCCCTGACAATATCGGCTAACCTCGAGACATCCTTGACCATATAATTATGCTTGGTTACCGGCATGGTGATCCCGATGATGTCCACTTCCTGAAAACTGTCTTTACCTATCAGCGGTGTCCCGACGTTGCCGGTTATCGCAAGGAGCGGAGACGAATCGAGATAAGCGGTCGCGATCCCCGTCACGAGATTGGTGGCTCCCGGTCCCGAAGTCGCAATAACGACACCCGGCTTGCCTGTTACCCGGGCATAACCGTCCGCACTGTGCGACGCTCCCTGTTCGTGGCTTGTGATATAATGGCTGATCCTGTCACTTGATTTATACAGAGCGTCATATATATTGAGAACCGCTCCGCCGGGATAACCGAATACCGTATCGATCCCCTGTTCGATCAAAACTTCGATGATGATCTGAGCGCCTGTCAGAAGCATTTTCTGTTCCTCCTTTACTTTCCGATTATCCGATTATCCGAATCATTGTACGCCAGGAGTTTATTCTGCGCATTGATATACGACAGGATGCTGGCTTCAATGATATCCGTCGAGAGTCCTTTGCCGTTAAAAATCCTGTCGGAGAACTTCAGCGAAACAAGAACCTCACCGAGGGTGTCTTTGCCTTCGGAAACCGAACGAATTACATAGGTCTCAAAGCTGTGTGCGGGCGGAACCATGATTTTATCAATCGCTTTGAAAGCAGCGTCTATGGGTCCGTCGCCCAACGCAACTTCCTGCCATACGGAATCACCCTTTTTTAAACTTACAACAGCGGTAGCAGTCAAATAATTTCCCGACTGCACCGAAAAACGTTCAAGCATGTAACCGTCTGTTTCGACAGGCTGCAGATTATTCGCGAGTGCTTCGATATCCTGATCGGTTATTTCTTTTTTCTTGTCGCAAAGCTCTTTGAATTTGGCAAAACAAATGTCAAGGTCAGCCGGAGACAGGTCAAAGCCAAGTTCAATGAGTTTCGATTCAAAAGCGTGACGCCCCGAATGCTTACCGAGTATCATATGACTCGCATTTATTCCGATGGATTCCGGCGTCATGATCTCGTAAGTGCTTCTGTTCGCGAGGACGCCGTGCTGGTGAATGCCCGCCTCATGTAAAAAAGCGTTTGTGCCGACCACGGGTTTGTTGATGGGGGCCGTTCTTCCTATTATATTATAAATCAGTTTGGACGCCTTGAAAATATTGGTTGTATCTATATTCATTTTTGCATCATAAAGTTCGGGACGCGTTTTTATCGCCATTACAACTTCCTCGAGCGGACAGTTTCCCGCCCTTTCACCCAAACCGTTGACTGTGCATTCAACCTGATTTGCTCCGCCGAGAACGCCGGCCAGAGAATTTGCCGTTGCCATACCCAAATCATTGTGGCAGTGAACGGAAAACTCCACTTTTTCCGAACCGGGAACATTTTTCAGCAGGTATTCCATCAGGGTACGCATTTCCTGCGGCGTCGTATATCCCACAGTATCGGGAATATTTATGACCGACGCGCCGTTCTTGATCGCAGTATCAACCACTCTGGCTAAAAACTCCGGATCGCTCCTTGTCGCGTCCTCTGCGGAAAACTCGACGGATGAGCACAGCTGTCTCGAATATCTGACCATCTGAGCCACATTTTCAATCACCTGTTCCGGAGACATACGGAGTTTATATTCCATATGGATCGGCGATGTCGCGATAAAAATATGAATCCGCGGGTCGGCGGCTTTTTTTAAAGCGCTGTATGCCGTATCAATATCTTTTTTTACGCATCTTGCGAGTGACGCAACGGAACAGTCTTTTATTTTTTCCGCTACTGCGCTGACTGATTCATAATCGCCGGGAGAAGATACCGCAAAACCCGCTTCAATCACATCTACCCGAAGAAGTTCAAGTCGGCGGGCTACCTCTAATTTCTCGGTTAAATTCATACTGCAACCGGGAGCCTGTTCGCCGTCGCGCAATGTCGTGTCAAAAATCTTCACTTGTCTGCTCATGTTTTTCTCCTTTCAGTTCATAATAAACGGGATTATTTTTTTGCGGGAATACCATATGAAGTCCGTAAGCGGCGGATTTCCTGTTTCTGACAATGTCTGAATAAAAGATAAGAGTCTTGCAGCGTTACGCTACAAGACTCCGATTATATCGATTTATTTATTTCGACTAATCTGTTTGTAGGCAACTATAAATAACGTTATCAATGACTACTGCCAGAATGATAACGCTAAGTATAATTATGACGCCTACAAATAAATTTGTCATCAGAATCTATATCCCCTCAAAAATAATCATGGGTTATGATAACATACAACAATTAACTTGTCAATACTTTTTCGGAAAAAAAATAAAAAAACGAATCCGGAACGTCAGATCTGTATTTCATGCAAGGAATAAAATACGTAATTTACGTAAAGGTATTGCAAAATCATATTCTATAAGGCATAATCAAACCTATGATCCGATATTAAGAGCTTCTACAACTCACCGTTCCATTCACCGATCGTCATTTCGGTATGATAACGGAAAAAGTCCTGTATCGCTTTGACCGAGCCGAAACCGGTTTTGGCCGCAGTTTCAGCAACAGACAGACCGGAACCGAGGAGCTGCTTAATGCGGGCAAGCCTTACAGCATCCGCATACGCCTTTACACCTTTGGAGTAGAAGCTGCGGAAAATCACGGTCAGATATTTATAAGTATATCCGAAGTGCGCGGCAACGAGTGCCGTTTTGACAGCCCCCCCGTTTTCACGGATATAATCACAGACTTTACCGCACAGAACGGCACGGTGTGTTTCATTATCGTCGCGCTGTATCCCGTAGACAAACAGTTCGGTCAGAACAAGCCGCATAATGGAATCGAGCGCGGCCGCAGGATATTCGGGCAGTCCTCCGTAAAGAAGAAGCATATCCAGAAGCGCTCCGAGGCGTTCCGGATGTGCGGGGGTGAATAATCGCCTTCCGGATTCCATTCCGGGAAAAAAATCCGCGGCATCTCCCTCAAAGATCACCCGTCTGAACGCAGAATCCGCATCGCATTCACGACAGCCGTAACGGCGGCGGAAACGGCCGAGAAGGAGCAGCTGACCCGCACCGACCCGGTATTCGCTGTAGTCCTCGCAGATAAAGAGGCAACCTTCGGTCACATAAAGAATTTCATTAAAATCGTTCTTCCGCGACGGGTATACACCGCCGCGGCGGATGACTCCGTTTCCCGAGGAAACATAGCGGATAAAGTCTTCAGGCATTCTTATCCCCTCCGTCAATGACTGTTTAAATTATATCAAAAACAAAACCAAAATGCAATAAAAATATAAAGCAAGAGGTAAAAATGTTATTCGATATCCACAATCATACGACATTCAGCCGGGACGCCGCCGACAAACCGGAAGATATCATCAAAAACGCTGCGGCAAATCACTATGACACCGTGGGGATCTCCGACCATAATTATTACATAACCGGCCGGTATGATGAATACCGTCAGGAAATATACGGCTTAAAAGAAAAATACAGGGGTATCATCCGCGTATTATGCGGCATGGAGGTTTCGCATATCCAACCCGACGGCATATGCCCTGCCGATCTGAGTGAATTCGATTATTGTCTGTACGAATATTTTTCGCCGGAAATAACTCTGACTGAACTGAGCAAAATAAGAAAAAAATACGAATGCCCGTTCGGCATCGCCCATTTCGACCTGTATGAAGCCGGATTGCGGGAAGGCGTCGACGCAGCGCGGCTGCTTGCGGAAAACGACATATTCTGGGAGCTGAACGTAAACCATGACCGGGCACACCATTACCGGACACTCGAATATGTACAGCGCTTTACGGAATCTCCCGAACTTGCCGGGCATGCAAAAGAATGCGGACTCAGAATATCGGTCGGTTATGACACGCATATCCTCGAGGATTACGAGGCTCATCGCGTCGTTTCGGCATGTGAATTTTTAAAAAGCAATCATATTCAGGTCCCCGAATTCGTCAAAAGCAAGATCCGGCAACAATTATGAACATGGAGTAAAAAGAAATCAGGCGGTTGACGTTTTTTGTTTTAAATGATATAATTAAAACAGCATAGATGAGCAACCGGCGTTTCGAGTCAACAGCATGGCTGTGTATAAACGCATCCTCATTTATGCAGTCCGGCCTTAATCAAACAACCAGACTTATGTATAGCCGGAGCACCGTTTCGATCCGCTGTACACGAGTCTTTTTTATCCGGCACACAGTAAGCCGGCAATTCGATCATAAGGATGTATTCAATGAAATATTATCTCGAGACAACGGAAAGCGTATTAAACGAACTTAAAACAACGGCGGAGGGACTGACAACCGCCGAAGCCGAAGCGAGGCTTGCGGCAAACGGCAGGAACAAACTGACCGAAGGAAAGCGCAAATCGTTCGCCGTCCGATTCGCGGAGCAGCTTCTCAATCCGATGGTTCTGGTCCTGATAGCCGCAGCCGCAGTATCAGGAGTTACCGCCGCTTTTGCCGACGAATCATTTGCCGACGTTTTTATCATCATGGCAGTGGTCATCATCAACTCACTGCTGGGAGTCATCCAGGAAAGCAAAGCGGAAAAAGCCATCGAAGCGCTGAAAGAAATGGCTTCATCCACTTCCAAGGTGCTGAGGGACGGAAGTATAAAAGTCATAAAAAGCGAGGATCTGGCTGCAGGTGACATCGTGCTGATCGACGCCGGCGACGCCATTCCGGCGGACGCCCGGATTATAGAAAGCGCATCGCTCAGGATCGAGGAAGCCGCACTTACAGGCGAATCGGTGCCGGTCGAGAAAGAATCCGGAGCGATCATCCCGGGAGAAAACGAAAAGGATGTTACGCTGGGCGACCGCCGGAACATGCTCTATATGGGAAGCGCCGCCGTTTACGGACGCGGGCGCGCAGTCATCTGCGATACGGGCATGAATACGGAAATGGGAAAAATCGCAAACGCGCTTACAAGCACACAGGAGGGTCAGACACCGCTGCAGATAAAGCTTTCCTCACTGAGCAGGATCCTTTCTTATCTTGTCCTGGGCATCTGTCTTTTTATATTTATATTCGGAGTCATAAAAACGCGCGACCTTTCCGCATCGGCCGTGCTTTCCACCTTTATGCTCGCGGTCAGTTTAGCTGTTGCCGCCATCCCGGAAGGACTCGCGGCCGTTGTGACCATCGTGCTTTCGATCGGCGTCACCAAAATGGCGAAAAACAACGCGATTATCCGCCGTCTGACCGCGGTGGAGACGCTGGGATGCACCCAGATCATATGCTCGGATAAAACCGGCACACTGACGCAGAATAAGATGACTGTCGTGGAAATTTACGGCGACGATAAAATGCTGCTGGCCGAAGCCATGTCGCTCGCATCCGACGCCGAACCCGACGCCGCAGGAGAAGCGACAGGCGAACCCACCGAATGCGCGCTAGTCAACTACGCAAGCAGGGAAGGGCTGCCGAAAAACAAACTCATGGAAAAAGCGCCGCGCATCGGAGAGGCTCCGTTTGACAGCATGCGCAAGATGATGAGCACCGTACATAAAAAAAGCGAAAACATCGTTCAGTATACCAAGGGAGCGCCCGACGAAGTCCTGAAACGCTGCAGATTTTATATAAAAGAAGGAAAAACACTTCCGCTCGATGACGCTTCTTTAAAAGAAATACTCGATGTCAATAAAAAGATGGCAGAAAAAGCACTGCGCGTCCTGGCGTCTGCCATGCGCGTCTACAGGAATATCCCCGAAAGTTACGCTCCGGCAGCACTCGAAAGAGAGCTGGTTTTCGTGGGGCTTGCCGGTATGATCGACCCGATCCGTCCCGAAGTGACCGGAGCGATCGCCGAATGCCGCAGCGCGGGCATACGCCCCGTTATGATCACAGGCGATCACCGCGATACCGCGGCGGCTATTGCCCTGCAGCTCGGGATCATCACCGATGCGGCAGAAGCGATTACCGGTTCACAGCTGAACGAAATCGACGATGCGAAATTTTCAACCGAAGTCGAAAAATATTCCGTATATGCCCGGGTTCAGCCGGAACATAAAGTGCGTATCGTCAATGCCTGGCGCTCGCGCGGATACGTCACGGCCATGACGGGAGACGGCGTGAACGACGCTCCTTCGATCAAAAGCGCGGATATAGGAATAGGCATGGGGATCACCGGTACCGACGTAACAAAAAACGTCGCCGACATGATCCTTGCCGATGATAATTTCGCCACGATCGTAAAAGCCGTCGCGGAGGGAAGACGCATATACGACAATATGCGAAAAGCGATCAATTTCCTTCTTTCTTCAAATCTCAGCGAGGTGATCGCCATATTTACGGCTACCGTCCTTGGATTCACGATTTTAAAGCCGATACACCTGCTTTGGATCAATCTGATTACCGACTCGCTTCCGGCACTCGCACTCGGGATGGAAAAAGAAGAGCCGGGTCTGATGAAGCGCAAGCCGCGCAGTTCTGCGGAAGGGCTGTTTGCCGGCGGCGCCGGATTCGGGATTTTTTATCAGGGGCTCGCGGTTGCCGTATTGACGGTTGCGGCATATTTTGTCGGCCACTACATCGAAAGCGGTCTTTGGGAAATCAGAGAGAGCAGAGACGGGATCACCATGGCATTTTTAACGCTTTCGAACGCGGAAATATTTCACTCATACAATATGAGGTCGCAGAGACTGTCGATTTTTCAATTCAAAACTCAGAACTATTTTCTCATAGGCGCCATGCTGATATCGCTGCTTCTGACAACTCTTATCATTTTTGTGCCTTTTTTAAGAGAATTGTTTTCGTTTGAATCCATCAGCGCCGCGGAATATTTTATATCGCTCGGACTCGCCTTCCTTATCGTTCCCGTTGTCGAAACGGTTAAATTTCTGCAGCGTACAATCAAAAAATAAATCCGTGTCTGCCGGTGCGCGGAGAGAGATCTCTCCGCGCACTTTATTTTTCCGCGATTCTATGTTATAATAAATTCCGGGTCGAATCCGATCGAAATTTAAACGTCAGGATAAAAAATGGACGCACTCATTCAGATTTCCGAAACGGCTCTCAGATACAGAGCTCCGATCGCCTGCTGGTTCTTATTCCTGTGTACCGTCACCTTCATATTCTACGCCGCCGATAAGTCAAGCGCGAAAAAGGGGACACGGCGCATCAGAGAGTCCACTCTTCTGATCCTGTCCTTTATCGGCGGTTCCGCGGGAGCGTTAACGGCTATGCATATGCTGCGGCATAAAAACGGGAAAATAAAATTTATGATCGGTGTTCCGCTAAGCCTGCTGATTCATGCAGCCGTGATCTTAACCGCCGTTTACTTCGGAAGACCCGTATAGAAGAAGACAGAGAAAAACAGAGAGATAAAAAAAGAGATAAAAAAAGAGGAAAACATGCCGAAAAATATTTTCTGCGTCGTCATACTGCTGCTGTTGATTTTTTCCTCCTCATGCGCAGGACCGGAAAAGACCGTCATGCAGACCGATCCGGAGGCAGACGACACAACTGCCGGAACAGCCTCAGCTGTTTCCGAATTGCCGCACCAGCTTCTTCCGGACCCGGAGGCCGAACAGAGAGACGGGCTTCGTATCGTTTGCCTGGGTGACAGCGTCACCGCGGGTGTTTTTGAACTGGTGCGAACGGGAACCTATTATTTCGGCGGTTATATCTACGATGAAAAATCCGCATATCCGGCGCTTCTTGAAAATATACTGCGCAATGAATACGGCTGCGACGCCGTCATTTACAACGCGGGCATCAGCGGAGACACGGCGGGTGACGGAGCAGCCCGCCTGGAGAGAGATGTTTTTATCCGCGAACCGGAAATAATTACCGTATGTTTCGGTCTGAATGACGTTTGTCTCGAGGACCCGGAATTCTTTAAATCGGAGCTGGAAGATCTGTTTGCGGCTATACGCGCATGGGATCCCGAAGTAAAGATCCTTTTTTTAACTCCCAATATGCTGGCAACTTATGTGCATGAGGAGACAAAAGACGATTATGTAAATTATGCCATGGCAAACGGAAACGTATATATCACAAAAAGCGGGATGCTGGACCGATATATGGAAACGGCAAGAACCGTATGCGAAGAGCATGATATCCCCGTATGCGATGCATATGCCTATTGGAAGCAGATATATGCCGAAGGAACAGACATCACCGAACTGCTTGCGACCCATGTGACCCATCCGTCCCGGGAGATGCATGTGATTTTTGCCCGAATGCTTGCCGAAAGCATGCGCGAACACAATATTATCGGCTGATTCATCGGCAAATTTATATACTATAACAATTGACAAAAAAACCAAACTGTCATATAATAAATTATTATGCATATATAAAGCGGTTCCGGTACAGGACAGCGGACCAGCCGGCGAAAACGCGGCGCCGATTCTCAAACATTTAAAATAACGATTCCGGAGGTTACATCCTTGCAGTCCGAATATATAAAGGTGGTTAAATTCGGCGGAACATCCCTCGCCGATGATATTCAGTTTAAAAAGACAGCCTCCATCATACGCGCCGAGAAGTGCAGGCGATATGTAGTGCCGTCGGCTCCGGGCAAACGGTTTGCCGGCGATGCCAAAGTCACAGACATGTTGTACGAGTGTTATGACATGGCCGCGCACGGCAGCTATATCGAGAATCTTTTCGAAAAAATAGCCGACCGCTACCGTATGATCATAGACGGACTCGGTATCTGTTATTCGCTTGAGAACGAATTCGAAAAAATCAAAAACGCCTTTATATCAAAAGCCGGACGTGATTTCGCGGCAAGCCGCGGAGAATATTTAAACGGACTTATTCTGGCCGAATACCTGGGATTCGATTTTATCGATGCGGCGGAAGTTATTTTTTTCGGAGAAAACGGCCTGCTGGATACCGAACGGACGAACAGAATTTTAAATCAAAGGCTTAAGCAGCACCAGTATGCCGTGATACCGGGTTTTTACGGGTCCATGCCGAACGACACGATAAAGACTTTTTCCAGAGGGGGTTCAGACATAACGGGCTCCATCGTTTCAAGGGCAGCGGAAGCCGATATTTATGAAAACTGGACCGACGTTTCGGGATTTCTGATGGCCGACCCGCGCATCGTCGACAATCCGAAAGTCATCAAAAACATCACATACAACGAACTTCGCGAATTATCCTATATGGGCGCAACCGTGCTTCACGAGGAAGCCATATTCCCCGTCCGTTTCGCCGGTATTCCGATCAATATCCGGAACACCAACGACCCGGCAGCCAAGGGAACCATGATCGTATCCTCAACGGACGAACTGCCTGAAAACAGGATCACCGGCATAGCGGGCCGAAAGGGATTCTGCGTCATAACCATTGAAAAGGATATGATGAATTCGGAGCTGGGATTCGGAAGACGGGTGCTTGAAGTTCTGGAAAAGCAGAATATTTCCTTTGAACATCTCCCGTCCGGAATCGATACCATGAGCGTTGTTCTGTCCGAAAAAGAACTCGACGGCAAGCGCGAAACCGTTATCAACAATATCTGCGCGGCGGTGGAACCCGAAAGCATTTTCATAGAAGGCTCGCTCGCTCTGCTTGCGGTGGTGGGGCGCGGGATGAAAAACGCAAAAGGCACGGCAGCGAAAGTCTTCCGTGCGATCGGAGACGCCGATATCAGCATCCGCACCATCGATCAGGGCTCAAGCGAACTGAGCATCATCATCGGAATCAATGAAGCGGATTTCGAAACGGCTCAGCGCGCGTTATACAAAGAATTTTTAGAGAATCCGCAGTCATAAAGGAAGAAAATACGGAAACAGACCACCCACAGAATCGACATTGACAAACGATCGGGAATATGTTATAATAAAAAAAATATTTCAAAGGCAGCGACGAAGCAAAGTAGATTGCGGAATGAAATTTCCGCGGGATTTTGTCACAGAGAAGGATGCGGAGCTGAGAGCATTCCCAAAACCGAATCGAAACTCACTTCCGAGCCTGACGCCGAAAGCGAAGCAATTAGGCGCTCACGGGTATTCCGCCGTTATCCGGATAGGGTAATCTTTACCCGAAGAGCGGCTTCGTCTGACGGAGCAAAAACGGTGGTACCGCGGAGTGACAACATCCTTCGTCCGAAAATGAATCATGACCTGATTGATTTTCGGACGAAGTTTTTTTTGCACACAAAATTAAAAGGAGAAGATTATGGAATTTATTGACAAGACCATTGGTGAATGGATGGATTATACCGCCGAAACATCCCCCGACCGTCCGGCCGTCGTATTTTCGGATACCATACAGGACGTGAAAATCGACTACAGGCGCACTTACAGGGAATTAAACGACGAATGCGACCGGATCGCAAAAGCGTTTATGGCACTTGGCGTAAAACGCGGAGACCATGTCGCCATCTGGGCAACCAATTATCCCCAGTGGTTATTGACTCTGTTCGCGACGGCTAAAATCGGAGCGGTTCTCGTCACGGTCAACACCGCCTATAAAATTCACGACGCGGAATATCTGCTCCGACAGTCGGATACCAAAGTTCTTGTCATGTGCGACGGATATAAAGACGTGAACTATGTCGACATTATAAACAGACTGTGCCCTGAAATAAAAACATCGGACAGACTGCATATCGATTCACGTCTGCTTCCCTGCCTTCGGACGGTGATCACCATCGATAAAAACACCTATGACGGGATGTTTAACTGGAAGGAGCTTGACGCGCTTGCGGATACCGTATCGGATGAGGCGTACAAGACCGCACGTGAGGGGATCGGATGTCATGATGTCACCAATATGCAGTATACATCGGGAACGACCGGTTTCCCCAAAGGCGTCATGCTGACGCATTATAATATACTGAACAACGGAAAGACGATCGGCGACTGTATGAAGTTTACGGACAAAGACCGCCTTTGCGTTACCGTTCCCCTTTTTCACTGCTTCGGGCTTGTCCTTGCGACGATGGCTTCGATCACCCACTCGGCCGCGCTGATACTGGTCAACTACTACAACCCGCTTAAAGTGATGCAGACGATTGAAGCGGAACGCTGCACCGCTCTTCACGGGGTGCCCACCATGTTTATCGGCATACTTTCCCATCCCGATTTTAAAAACTATAAATTCAACCTTCGCACAGGCATCATGGCCGGTTCACCCTGCCCGATCAAGGTGATGCGTCAGGTGATCGACGAGATGGGCATGAGTGAAATAACGATCACATACGGTCTGACCGAAGCGTCACCCGGATGCACCCAAACCACCACGGACGATTCGATCGAACGGCGCGTCAATACGGTAGGCCGTCATTTCCCGGGGGTTGAAACTAAAATCATCGATCCGGAAACCGGTAAAACACTGCCCCCCAACAGCATCGGCGAATTCTGCGCGCGCGGCTACAACATCATGAAAGGTTATTACAAAATGCCCGAAGCCACAGCCCAGGTCATCGATTCCGACGGATGGCTGCATACGGGAGACCTGGCATGCGAAGACGAAGAGGGTTATTATAAAATAACCGGACGCATCAAAGACATGATCATACGCGGCGGAGAAAACATCTATCCCAAAGAAATCGAGGATTTCATCTATACCTATCCGAAGGTCAAGGACGTCCAGGTCGTAGGTGTACCGTCCAAAAAATACGGCGAGGAAATTATGGCCTGCATTATCTCGAAAGAAGGCGAGGACCTTACGGCAGACGAAATCAAGGAATATGTAAGGGAAAATCTGGCCAGATATAAAACTCCGTCCTATATCATGTTCGTCAGCAGTTTTCCGATGAACGCCGCGGGCAAAATATTAAAATACAAGCTTCGTGAAGACGCCGTCGAAGTATTGCGCCTTCAGGAAGCCGCTTCGATCGAAACCGCATAGGTGAAAACAAATGCGTTATGATCATATTGATCAATATGATCAATATGGACATTCTTTTATGAATATGCAAAAATTCATGTGCATATTGAAAGCGGACGGACCGGCTTATTGACATTCCGGTGTGAATATGCTAATATAAGAGATAAAAACAAGGAGATTTCCGAATGAAACGCACAGTCCTCAGATCAGCCGCGTTGTTTTTATGCGCTCTGATCATCATCCCCGTCGTTGCATCCTGCGCTGAAAAAACCGATGACGCACCTGCCGCCACGATAGCAAGCGAAGCGGGCGAAACAACGGCAGAAGCAAACATTTATGATCCCGGCCTGCCGGACTTCGATTTCGAAGGCAGCACATTTACGATATTAACGAAAGCGGTTGCCGCCTACAACGAGTGGGGAGAAGTCAGTGTCTGGACCGAAGCGGAAAACGGAGATGCCGTCAACGACGCGATCTACCGCCGCAACGGTTTTATTGAAGAAACCTATAACATCGATATCGCAGAATATCAGTCCGGTTCCGTGTCGGGTGACATCACCAAGAGCGTAGCCGCCGCAGACAGTGCCTATGACGTGGTCATGCCGGCATTCGGAGACTGCGGGTCACTGGCGGCGTCGGGGAACTTCCTTGATCTGTTCGAGCTGGAATACACCGATTTCGCGCGTGACTGGTGGGACCAGCGTTCCGTTTCGGACCTGACCATCACCGGCAAGCTGTTTTTTGCGGGAAGCGACATCAGCACACTGAACAACGACGCCACCTGGTGCACCATGTTCAACAAAGTCATGATCGACGACTACACGCTGACCAGTCCGTATGAACTTGTGGAGCAGAACAAATGGAATTACGATAATTTCTATAACATGTATTATCAGGTCTCCACCGATATCAACGGCAACGGAAAATTCGATACCGACGATATTTACGTCAACCTTACCCAGAACGAGAACTACAACGCCATGTATATCGGAAGCGGGGAAAGGCTTATCGAAAAAAATGCCGAAGATGTCCCGGTCATTTCTCTGGGAAGTAACGAGCGTTCCGTCAATGTACTTGAAATCATGGTCAGCATTATGACCGACGAACAATTCTCCCTGAATTACCATACAAAGGCATCGGCACTCGGTTATCATCTCTGGACAACCCAGATGTTTGAGGAAAGCCGCGGTCTGTTCTGGATAACCAACCTGCAGATCGTCATCAGGCTGCGCAATCTCGAGACGGCGATGGGCATCGTTCCGGTTCCGAAATTCAGCGAAGACCAGGAAAGCTATTCCAATGTCGTGTGGACCGTCGGTTCCTATACAGCCGTTCCCAAAACAATAGCCGATCCCGAGCGCGTCGGTGTTATCCTTGAAGCTATGGCCGCAAAGTCGATGCAGCTTCTGCGTCCCGCCTACTATGACATAGCGCTCAACGGCAAATACCTGCGCGACGAAGAGAGCATCGAAATGCTGGACATCGTTATTTCCGAAAGGGTTTATGACCTCGGACTCGCATACGGCTTCGGTGGCATTACCGAGATCATACAGAGTCTTGTATCCAAAGGAAACACCGGGCTTATGTCGGCAATGGACTCAAAAACAAAGTCAATCCAGTCGGCTATCGATAAAGTCGTTGCGAAATTCGAGGAAAACACCTGATAAAATCCATGAAAACAGCCTGCCGCAGCAAATTAGGCGCGGCAGGCTGTTTTTCTGAAATCCGGAAGATCATATAGGTTGACAAAATCGACAATTAATAGTATAATAGTATGATATGAAGAAGTTAGTATGCAGCCCGGAGAACGCCGACCGGCTTTTTTTCATCAAAGCGTTTAAAAATCCTTTTGACGCGAACTACCCGATTGCAGCACAATGTATCCCTCCGGCGATGCATACGACATAAAAAAACAGATCAGACGCAGGGCCCATAAAGAATAGAAAGCTATCCGTAGGTAAAAATCCGGAAAAGCAGAAATTTTTTGTTCTTGTGAAACGCGGCGATGCTTTAAACGGGGTAAAATAGTTTTTAACAATCGAAAGAGGTAAAAATGACGAAAAAAAACAGAAATTATTCGGAAATAACAGATGAAATCAGATTTCTGGCAAAACTGACGGAACACAACACCAGGGCAGACCCCCGACTTTACACAAAATACGATGTAAAAAGAGGCCTGCGCGATCTTGACGGAAACGGCGTTCTGGCCGGTCTTACCACCATTTCGGAAGTCCGCGCAAAAAAAACCGAAAACGGCGTCTCCGTTCCGTGCTCCGGTAATTTATACTACAGGGGAATCAACATTAAAGACCTGACCGAAGGATCCCTTAAAGATCAGCGGTTCGGTTTTGAAGAGACGGTTTACCTTATACTTTTCGGCGACCTGCCGAATGCCGATGAGCTCGGAAAATTCAAAAAATTACTCGGTGCATACAGATCTCTTCCCCCGTCGTTCGTACGCGATGTCATTATGAAAGCACCCAGCAGCGACATGATGAATACGCTTTCCAGGAGCGTTCTTACCCTTTATTCCTATGACAATACGCCGGAAGACGTATCCACCGTCAATGTGCTGCGCCAGTGTCTGCAGCTTGTCGCGCAGTTTCCGCTTTTATCCGTTTACGGTTATCAGGTTTATACCTATTACCATACAGGGGGGAGTCTGTTTATTCATCCTCCCGCAGAGACATTGTCGACCGCCGAAAATATTCTTCATATGCTGCGCCCCGACAGCAAGTATACGGAACTTGAAGCAAGAGTACTCGATGTCGCGCTTATGCTGCATGCAGAGCACGGCGGCGGAAACAATTCCTCCTTTACGACCAGGGTCGTCACATCATCGGGCACGGATACATATTCCGTTGTTGCGGCAGCTCTCGGTTCACTCAAAGGTCCGAAGCACGGAGGTGCAAACATCAAAGTCATCAAAATGATCGAGGACCTGAAGCAGCATGTGGATGACTGGGCGGACAATGAAAAAATAAGCGCATATCTGACTGATATACTCAACAAAAAGGCATTTGACAGGCAAGGCCTGATTTACGGCATCGGCCATGCGATCTATTCCGTATCAGATCCGAGAGCCGAGATACTGCGCGGTTTTGTGGAAAAACTCTCCGCGGAAAAAGGGCTTACCGATGAATACAACCTGTATGCGAGAATAGAGCAGCTTGCTTCAGGCATCATCACATCCCATCGCAGGATATACAAGGGCGTTTCGGCCAACGTAGACTTTTACAGCGGATTCGCATATCAAATGCTCGGGCTTCCCGCAGAATTATACACACCGATTTTCGCCATAGCGAGAATAGCTGGATGGAGCGCGCACCGGCTTGAAGAATTGATCAGTGCCGGGAAGATTATCAGGCCGGCCTATAAAAACATCAAAGAGGATAGAGAATATATTGCTCTTGATCAAAGATAAAAGCAACTTTTAATAGGAAAGTTCCGCGGTGTTTCCCGACACCTGCGGAACTTTGCTGTTCTACGGCCGATCAGATGATCTCAAGGCAGTCGGCGTCCGGCAGAGGAGGGAATTTCTGCGCAGGCAGCGTCTGATACCAGAATGCGACCGATGCCATATCATCCTGCATAGGCAGGTAGCGTCCGCCGCTTCTCCAGCCGAGGGCCTGAATCGTCACCCTTATATCTTCGCCGAAGCGGACGGGATCCGCGATATGCCAGCGGTAAAGCGAAAAACGCTGCTGGGACGAATAAAGACCGTCGGGTCTGATCACACGCGGCATTCCCGCATAAGCCGTCGAAAATTCCTGGTATTTCCCGCCGGTATCGAAATTATAGGAACCGCAGAAGTAATCTTCGGTACCCGTTCCGCAGATGGTTGGAAATTCTCCGTCACCGTCCAGGTAGAATTTGATCTCGCCTTCGCCCCACCAGCCCGTATTGTTTACACCCCACGCCATATAAGTGCCGATATACTGACCCCTGCCCTTTACGCCGTCGAGAATGGTATAGACGCTCTTATAAGGCAGAGGATTCTGACGCCTGAACTGAGCGTGAAAATACGCTATATCCTCCGGAACATCGGTCAGGGTATAGTCTATCTGGTAATAAAGGACGGCGTTTTCCGTTGAGATGTTTTCATAGGTGATGCGGCAGTGTTTTTTGAAAGGCATTTCCCAATAACAGTTGAAGGCGCTTCCGGGGTTTACGCATACCGGAAGAGAATTAAGCTGTGCGAAACCGCCCTGATAAGCAGATGCAAAGAAGTCTCCGACAGGGCATTCGACAGACGGATATTCGCTGCCGTCCCAGTAAAAACGCAGAATCAGTTTGCGCCATGATCCTGTGGGCGTCATCCAGATATGCTGGATCGCACCGGAACCGTCAATATCCGCAAGCGTGTGGATTTCGCCTGCCTTAACGACAATGGAAGGCGATATTTTCCAGCCTATGCCAAGGTCGCGCGCACATCCGCTTCCGGTTCCTTCGACCGCCATACCCGCACGCCCTTTGGCGCCGTCGAAATTTTCGGGCGAAATAGAGCGGGTTTTGGCATCTGTCAGCAAATAAAGATTGGATAAATTCGATCCGAGTCCGTTATACATTTTTTATATTCCTCCAAGCATTGATATTTTTCTAAACATACAGTATCATATTTTATCGGAAAATTCAATATACGGCTTGATTTTTTTTATTCGTTTTGTTAGAATAGATGAAACGGATTTATCATACAGGGATATTTTCCTAAAGAAAGGTACGTCAGAATCATGAAAAAATTCAACACGGCGATCATAGGACAGGGACGCAGCGGCAGAGACATACACGGCGCATTTTTCGCAACCGAGAAAGCCGGGGAACGCTTTCATCTTACGGCAGTGGCCGACAGCATAGCCGAAAGGCGGGAAAGAGCGGTTTCCGAATACGGCTGCGAAGCTGTCGACGATTATAAAAAACTA